>JASHWB010000268.1 GCA_030044295.1 Candidatus Acidiferrales bacterium | reverse complement strand
TGGAACGCCAACGCCATCGACTTCTACCGCACCCTCGGCGCTTCGTTCATGGACGAGTGGAAATCCGCCGTCCTCATCGGCGACGCCCTCGAATCCGTCGCCAACCAATCGAAGTAATCCGCGGTTTTCTTGCGCGTTTCCTTCGCGACGGATGCGTGCCCGCCTCCAATCTGCGCCTTACGCCTGTCATCCCGAGTTGCCCTCGCCCTGTTGTCATTCTGAGTCCGCTTGCGGCGGACGAAGAATCCCTCCGCGAGCCTTCGCATTTACGGGTGCCGCACTCTTCGCGGCTTGTGCGAAGGGTGCGGATTTGTCTTCTCATCCTCTCCCGATAAACGGCATCTTCGTCGCCATCACGGTCATGAACTGCACATTCGCGTCGAGTGGCAGCGACGCCATATAGACCACCGCCCGTGCCACGTCCGCCGGGTCCATCGTCGGCTCGGGCGCGACGGTCCCATTCGCTTGCGTCACTCCTCGCTTCATGCGCTCCGCCATGTGCGTCGCGGCGTTGCCGATGTCGATCTGCCCGCACGCGATGTCGTACTTCCGCCCGTCGAGTGACGCGACCTTCGTCAGCCCCGTCACTCCGTGCTTCGACGCCGTATACGGCGCCGACCCAGGCCGCGGCGCGTGCGCCGAAATCGACCCGTTATTGATGATGCGCCCTCCGCGCGGCTCCTGCGCTTTCATGATCTTGAACGCTTCCTGCGTGCACAGAAACGTCCCGGTCAAATTCGTCTCCACCACCTTGCGCCACTGATCGAGACTCTGCTCCTCAATCGCCACCGCGCCGCCCGAAATTCCCGCGTTGTTGAACAGCACGTCCAGCCGCCCAAACGCTTCCTTCGCCTTCGCGAAAAGCGTCTTCACGGACGCCGCATCGGTCACATCCGCCGTCGCGGCAATCGCCTCCGCGCCGCCCGCGCGAACTTCCTCCGCCACTGCCTCGATCGGCTCCCGCCTCCGCCCCGCGAGCACCATCGCGTAGCCTTCGCGCCCCAGCGCCACCGCGACGGCTTTTCCGATCCCGCTCCCCGCTCCCGTTACCAATGCCACCCTACGTGCTTTCGCCGTCGTCATCTCCGCCTCCGCCCCGCCGATCTGAAAGCGCACGCCAGCAAGGATCGGTCATCCCGAACCCGGTCCCGACGATCTCGGTCGGAAACGGGGATGAGGGATCTGCTTTTCCGCGCTTGCCATCGCCGCGCCCACCCTTTTCGCTCTCGCGTTTCGCGCCATAGCATACCGCGATAGCCACGCTTTTTCTGGGGCGCCAATCTCCGGATTGGCGTCCGCCCAACTCGCCCGCGTTTTGCTCCAGCATTTCCGGGTGCCGCACTCTTCGCGGTTTTTTTGTTGCGAAGGGTGCGGATTTTCCCTCCGTGGAGCACGGTCCGCTCTGAGGAGAGCCGAAAGCGGGCTGTCCTGACGAAGGAAAGGACGCGCAGCCGGCCGCGGAGCCTCCCAAAAAGTTCAGGGAACATTTCCGTCGCCCGCTCCGTATCTGCTGTCAGGAACGCCGAGGAAGATCGGAGGAGGTTCACAACATGAAAACGTCCATGCCCAGGGGGACGCATCTCGCACGCGTGCTCTGCCTGCTCGCCGCGGGAATGATGCCGCTCGCGGCCGCTGCAAACGCCGCGCCCGCGGAGAAGTACCTGCACGTGAAGGTCGAGGATCCCACCACCAGCGCCAACGTCCATGTCAACGTGCCGCTTTCGCTGGCCGAAGCGATCTTGCCCGCCATCAACAATCAGAATCTCCACGACGGCAAAGTCTCGTTCCACTATTCGGACGTGAACTCCGTGGACCTGCGGACGATCCTCAACGCCGTCCGCACCGCCCCCGACAACGAATTCGTCACCGTCAACAGCAACGATTCCGACGTCCGCGTCGCCAAGTCCAACGGCAACATCGTCGTCCACGTCATCGACAAGCAAGACCGCGGGCAAAAAGTGGACGTCACCGTTCCCATCAAGGTTGCCGACGCGCTCGTCGCCACCGCGAACAATGGCCAGCTCGACGTTGCCTCCGCTCTGCGCGCCTTGAGTGACGCGGGAGATATCGTGCTGGTCACCGTGCACGACTCGAGCGAACGAGTCCGCGTCTGGATCGACTCCCGCGACACGCAATGACGAATCTCATGGTTTTAGCGGCCACGTCGACGGCGCGAATCGAAGCGCTTCTCAGCGAAGAAGTCACGCGCCGCCGCGGTTTTTGCAAAGGAATTGGACGTAGCGCCGCGGCCTTCAGCGCGGCAGCACTTGAAGCATCGGGGCGAAAGTTAGGAGCCAAAACATGATCCTTCTCGGAAAACTCGTCCTCGGAACGGCCGGCGTCTGCATCGCAGGCGCGGGAATGCTGTGCAGCGAAGGTTTCGTCCACGTGAACGTATTGGAAAAGGGCGCCGAACCTCACCACATCGAGGTCATCGCCCCCGCGATGATCGCTCCCGCCGCTGTGCGCTTCGCCTTCCTCTCCGCGCGGGTCGCCTCGCCCGCCGCGCGCGTCTCTCCTTGGGTGGCGTCCAATCCGCAATGTGAGGTGGCGCAAGCGGCGTGGCAAGTTCGGGCCAAGTTGCCGTTCATTCACGCCGCGCTCGCCAATCTGCGCGATGCCGGCGATTTCACGCTCGTTGAAGTGGATGCACCCGGCGAGCACGTGCAGGTCGCCAAGTCCGGCGACTCGATCGTCGTCGATGTCAACAATTCCGACGCCACCGTCCACGTCTCTGCCCCCATCCGTGCGCTCTCGTCCACGATCGACCAATTTGCGCGCGCCTCGATGTAGTCTTCCCTGACCGTGGGGAGCATCTGCTTTTTCTTCGCTTTGTCTCCGGCTTTCCGGGTGCCGTTTACCGTGAGCGTCAGTCAAAGGGCGCTCTTTGCGCTTTTTTGCAAAGGGTGCGGATGTTGCTTTTTTTCTTGCATTTGCCCGCCAGCCCTCGATTCCGCCGCGTTTTGTCACCCCTGGATCTGTCGTGGTGTTCCGTTCCAGTCACCGGGCGTTCACCGGATTGCGCCCATCGGCACGCAGTGTAGGATTTCCCACGCTTTAGGTATCAGACGTCAGGCGAAAACCACAGCGCGGACCGCTGGTTTGCGCGGAGTTTTGTCTTTAACACATAACGCCCAACCTACGAGGACAACTTGACTGCACAATCCGGCCCTGGCACCAAACCTTCCGCGGTTCGTATCCTCCTTGCCGACGATAACGATCGAGTCCGTCCCATGCTCTCCGACATCATTTCGGGAGCGGACCCCGGCTGGGAAGTATGCTCCGAAGTCGCCAACGGGCGATTGGCCGTCGAAAAGGCCGCCGAACTCAAACCCGATCTCGTCATTCTGGATTTCTCCATGCCGGTGCTTGACGGTATTAGCGCTGGCCGCCAAATCCGCGCCATGCTGCCGCACGTCCCGGTCCTGCTCTACACCTTCATCGCTTCCGCGCGTATAGAGGTTGCCGCCAAGGAAGCCGGCATCCATTCCGTCATCGAGAAGGCCGACTTCCGCAAACTGGTCGAAGAAATTCGCAAGCTCGTCCCCACCTCCAGCCCCGCGCCTCGCCGCGCGCCCAACCTCGACTGACCGGTCCCCATCCGCTGCGCGCCAACGCGACCGCGCAGTCGCTGCCGTGAAGCGGATTGGGGCCGCTGCGCAGCACTTGAGAGTGACGGAAAAGGTGAAAAATAGATGCACCGGGACGTTCCGCCCTTGAATTTGCACTTGGCTTTGTTTTCTGTGACTTAGGCGTGTCGAAGGTTGATTGGGTGTTCCGCCCTTTGCAGCATGATTTGTGCGCGCCCCGGTCCGGCCTAGCGCGCCGGTGACGTGAGAATTAAACGTAGCGCTGCGGGCTTTAGCGCAGCATGGTTCCGCAATCCGCGTAAGCTTTCGCGCAAATTCGTGACGCGGAGTGTCTCGGGTAGACAGGTGCGCGAGCATTTGTTTCCTGCGACTTACGCGCGTTTCTACTCGTTCGGTGTCTCGGGTAGGCGCATGCCCTGGCTTGGGGAAACTGCAGCGATAGCGACGGGGCGGCCATTGCGCCATGTTCAGGTTCCTCTTTCTGTTCGTCTTTCTGTTCATGGCCTACGTCGCGATTTGTCTCCTTCGTTTCCGTCGTCTCGGGGGCACACGGATCGCGTGTGCAGCCGATCACGCTTCCCAAACTGGTCCGGCCCGCCCTCGGCTGCTTCGGAGCAGGCAAGAAAAACGGCCGATGTTAGCACGGTGGTAAACAGAATTCAATAGGAATAATTTACACGCACCGTGGTGCGCGGTGTTGATTTCAGCGCAGGTTTTTGGTTCTTTATGCACATCGGCTTGGGAGCAGCATTAAACGTCTGATAAACGAAGTAGGCCGGGCGAGATACATCGCCGCATTCCGAGAGTCATGAAACAGTTCGCTGGTTCACTGGCGCTGCCAATAGTCCTGTGCTTCGCCATAAGGAGACCTTTAGCGGAAACGTAGTCGCTCTTGTCTGGACGCGCGGGCCTGTGCGCGCTTGGGCGTGCTCCGAGGTAGTTCGGTCACTATTCGCATGGCGCAATTGCATCCGGGTAGGCCGCACTCAGAACGTTGTAGCAGATATCTCCGCCCCGTCACTATATCGGTGACTTTGACTTCCAGACCAAGTCGCCCGCGCGTCCCTAAGGCAGATAGCCAGTCCTTTAGGGAGAGCGTGAGCACTTTGGTTTTTCTGGGGCCTGGGTGATTGTCGACCGAGAGCTTAAAGCAGAGCAGCATTTTTCCCACAGTTCGACCTCACGATTCCGGGCGCAGCTACCAAAACGCACACTGTTCTATAATAGAACATTTTTCTGTTCCCTTCAACGTATCCTCTCCGGCGTGACGAAGAGCCGTCAGCGGAAGAATATCGTTGGGAAGCGGGTGGCCGAGGCGCGGCGAAGGTGTAGTCCCCGCCTAACCCAGGACGATCTATCTGGACGACTTGCTCGCCTAGGTGTCGAGATGGATCGGGCTGCTGTCGCAAAAATCGAGAACGATCTACGCGGAGTGCTGGATTTCGAGCTCAAGGCGCTTGGGAAAGCGTTGAATGCCGACGTTCGCTGGCTATTGGGGGAAGATGTGTGAAGGATTCTATTTCCCAGCTTCGGACGGCAACTCGACGCGCGAAATCGGATGTGGCAAATAAGCTCGTAAGCATGTTTCTGCACGAGCTAAGTCGCAGCGTAAGCCGTAATTGGCCCATAACGATCGAGGGCGAGCGGTACCGACAGTTGGTTCGGTCCCGGTTCTGTAACCTGTGTCCCTATTGCTCCCGCGATCTTTCTTTAGGTGCCGCGGTAATTGAGCATCTCGACGGCATGAATCGATATCGCGCGGGGCTGCACGTTCCTGGCAACGTGCTCGTGGCATGCAAGGAATGTAACGGCGAGAAGAGACGAGACGACGCGCTGAAGACTCTGTCGCTAGCGGACTTTGGATGGGAGTCGTTCTTGTCCCACAA
>JASHWB010000267.1 GCA_030044295.1 Candidatus Acidiferrales bacterium | reverse complement strand
TTTCCAGTCGTCCTGAATATACGCCTCGCGATTGTCGTCTTGGTAGAAGTGGGTGATGTTCGCAGTATTTCCGGTCGGGGTGGTACCCTTCACGCAGAACAAGCAGCCTAAGTTCCAGACACCACCTGGTCCGTTTGTGCCGGTTCCGAGGAAAGAGCTATAACCAAAAATCTCCATCAGGCCCTGCTGCAAGCCCTGGTCAGTGAGCGGCCAATTCGTCCATTGGTTTTCAAAACCAGCGCGGATAGTGTGCGCTCCGTGCTGCCATGAAATCTGCTCACTTGCTTCCAGTTGGTTGGTAGGGCCTTTATCGGGCAAGAGGCCGCCGAAAAGACCATAGCCAGTAGACACGTTAATAGTCGAGAACGGCTCATAGAACCCTGCATCGAGTGGCTTCATGCCCAATTGGTCGGGAGAGCCGCATCCTTCCAATCCGGTCAGGTTGCCGGCATTCGGGCATCCGCCTGACGGCACAGCCGCCGTTGCCGCATTCACATTTTGCTGGAAGGCCACCGTAAACTGGTTGACCACGGTGTTGCTCACCAGGGATGTGAGTTTCAACTGAGCGGCGTGATTACCAAAGAGGATGTCTTCCGGCGTCCCCGGGAGATCGCCGCCCGCCTGGCCAAGGAACGTTGTGTACGGGTTGTGTGAATAGAAGTACTTCATCGAGAGCGTCTGTTTGCCGTTGATCACCCAATCGCCATTCGCGACGTATTGGTTCTCCGTGTAGATCGACGGGATATTAAAGTTGCAGATGCCGGTACTGTCGTTACAGAACTGCGGATCTGACGCCGGACTTAGGAGGTAATAATTTGTCGGAACTCCGGCGTTCTTGCCGGTGGTGAGTTGAAACAATCGGAGGCCGACGATATTGTTGTTCGCAATGCCCATGGCGGCCGCAAAGGCTTGAGCTGTTGCGTCGCAATTCGACACCGTCAGCGTGTCGGGCAGGGCCGCGGGGCTGGGGCACGTTCCGCGCGACCCTAAAGCCGCGAAACTATCAATTGTTGTGATCAGCGGCCCCCCGGGAATGGGATTCGGCTCAAACAATTGCTCACCAAAGGCTTGGCCCTGCGGGGCTGCTGCGTTTCTCGATCGCGTGCCGCGGTAACTGAAGAAGAAGAAGAGCTTATTTTTCTTGATGGGCCCACCGAATGTGCCGCCGAATTGGTTTTGATCGAACACTGGCGGCTTGTTGCTAACGCCAGACGCTAGTTGACTTTCCTTCAGGAAAAAATTGTTCGCGTTCAGCGCGGTGTTGCGGAAGAACTCGAATGCCGTGCCGTGGAAGTCGTTGCCGCCCGACCTTGTTGTAACGTTCACGATCGCACCGGGGTTGCGCCCATAACTCGCGTCATACGCCGACGTCTGAACCTTAAATTCTTGGATTGCGTCGGGGCTTGGAATTGGGATGCCTGTGTAGATGGTGCCGTCGTTCGCGCTGCCGGAATTAGCAATGTTGTCAACTGCTACGCCGTCCATCATAAAATTGTTCGATCCGGGATCGACGCCATTCGCGCTGATGTCTTGAGTGCCTTTGCCGATGGCGGTGGCATTATCGACCGGCGCAGCGGTACCCGGCGCGAGGCTTAAAATTTCAGTGTAATTTCCGTTGGCCATTGGCAGAGCGTTGATCTGCGTCCCGGTAACGGTGCTGCCCAGCGTTGCGCTCTCCGTTTGCAGCACTTGGGCGTTGCTTTCGACGGTCACAGTCTGCGTCACTTCTCCCACTTCGAGGGCCTGATTGACCGTTGCGGTCTCGGTTGTGACGACCGTCACCGACGGCACGGCGGCTGTCTTGAATCCTGACGCGCTGAAGTCGAGTTTGTAGGTCCCAGGAGGGAGCAGCGAAAAGCGGTAGTCGCCGTTCGGGCCAGTGGTAGCCGTCCGCGTCTGGCCGGTTGCGAGGCTCGTGAGCGTCACTTTCGCGTTCGCGACGGCGGCTCCCGAAGGATCGGTGACCGTACCGGCGATCGCGCCAGTGCCTGCCGATTGCGCATGCGCCAAAGAGACGCACAGCAGCACAGCTGCCAGGCAGAATCCCAGGAAACTCCCAACTTTGCCCCAACGGCGTCGTTGCTTCATGTCCATCCCTTTGATGGTTCCGCGTTCAGCGGTTCCGGGCGACACTCTTACGAAAAGAGCCCGCCACAGATTAGCTGCGCCTCAACGCGCGGCCGCTTTGCGGCCCGACCACCTTTTGCATGTCTTGAAATGCCAGCGAGGCCACCCTCCCGACCAACAACCATGGCCGACACTACACAACGAGGAGGGTTAGGATGTCTATTTCTCTTTTGGAAACGCTCTTATACCGATTGGGATTCCTAGGGATAGAGGTTCGAGTACAGAGGTTAGAGAGGCCGAAGAGGGTGCCAAAGCAAGCGTGCAAGGGACTACATTACACAACCCCTCCCCGGACGGAGATCCGCCAGGAAGCGAAGAGTTGACACAAAGATTTTACGCCGCAAGGGGCGCGTTACGGCAGGCGCTCTTCTGCGTACAGGCGCGCTGTGTGTCGAATGGCGGCGACCACGGCCATACAGAGCATTCCTGCCGCGGCGATTGCGCCGCCCACGTCGAATAGCAAGAATTGGCGGCCGAACAGAGCGGCGTATGGGTGAAAGAACAGCGTCATCGTTCCGACGATCAGAACGATGCGAAGTTCCGTTGGGCCAAAGACTCCGTGCGAGAGCTTGAATTCGTGCAGCGTATAAGACGCCAAGTACGTCTCAACCGAGAGCACTAAAAAGGCGACGAGTACCGCTGCGGCTATCTGCCAGTGCATGTAGCCGGAAATACTCAAGCCGCCCGCAAGGAAGGTTGCTCCGAACGTATCCACCATGTGATCGACGTAAAAGCCGTAACGCGGGCGCAGTTTTTCGCGATGACGGGCGAGAGTACCGTCAAGACTATCGCCCAGCCAATTGGCAGCAGTACAGGCGATCACCAGCAGCAGCGCATATTTGTTCCAGCGCGTCATGGCGAACGACGCGCCGGCGAGGAATTGCGCGGCGAATCCAAGCGCCGTCAGATGGTCGGGAGAGATGCGATCGGGTGTGCGGCGCGCGAGCCAGAGCAGCGCTTTGCGTTCGATGTTCGCCGTTAGTGATTGCTGCACGCGAGTGGCGTTATGAAATTCGGCAGCGGATGCGGGCTGCAATTCCAAGCTCGTGGACATCGTGAGTTCCTCCTTAGAACCTCCTACATTCGCGTAG
Source organism: Candidatus Acidiferrales bacterium (assembly GCA_030044295.1). Taxonomy (GTDB): domain Bacteria; phylum Acidobacteriota; class Terriglobia; order Acidiferrales; family UBA7541; genus Palsa-295. The sequence goes on along the minus strand of JASHWB010000267.1, from coordinate 7,312 downwards.
GGCCGCGCCTGAAACAAACGCTGCGCCTAACCGGCAAAGCAAGGGCGCCCGCCTGGAGGCGGCCACTACGAACCTGCGCCTTGCCACGAGCACTGCGCTCACGGGCGATGCCGCGAAGGAGCGATTTGCGGCTCTTCCGCTTCACTGTTTGCGAGGATGGCCTTTCGCGTGGCGCGCAGCGTGAACACCAGTGACTCGCGCGGAACTTCGCGGATAAACGGCTCGATCAACCAACCCCAACCGGTGGGAACGTCGCGGCTCAAGGAAATTGACTCAAACTCGACGAAGACGCCGTCGCCGGCCTGCTCGAAACGCCAGTACGCGTTGGTACGCCACAGAAATCCATGATCCATGCCGTTGCTGGGCGAATCGCTTCCGTCGCTCGCTTGGCCGTTTTCGGAACTCCGGTCGTCCGATACCTCGAAGAGCTGCATGCTGTGCGAGGTGCTGTACTGGTGCGCGGGATCGAGCTCGCCGTATCGAACGTCGTAGATTCCATCGAGCATGACGGTGATGACTTTGTGCTCGCGCAGCCGCATTGAGACGTGGAAATCGTCGCCATGGCGCTTCAATAAGCGCGAGGCGGCCACATCGGGACTGTAGTAACGCGCCATCTGATCGTAGTTTTGAAGAATCGCGAAGAGTTGCGAGATCGTCGCCTGTGGGATGAAGACCAAGCCGACCCAGTGGTGGATCAGCCCGTTCGGAACTTCGACTGGCGTGATCCCTCCGCTTGTGACGACGATTTCGCCGCGACGGAGGCGTTCCTCCAGGTCGGCCGTGCCAGGCGCGGGGAAGGCTTGGAGCCCGAGAAACGTGTCCTGCGAGCTTTCTTCCTGCTGAATCTGCGCTTCGGCTTGCGCAACGTACTGATTGAATGCCTTGAGCGCCTGCGGCGACGGTCCGGCTGCCGCGACCGTCTGCGAAAATATGGCCAGCGCAACGCCTATCGTTGCCGCCCCAATCACGGCCTTGGCGGTGCAACTTCGAGCGATCACGATCTACCTCCCTGACCTAGGCGCGGAGTCTAGTGCCCGGTCGTGTGGCAGAATGCGGACTCAGCCGGCTCAAATCAATGCACGCGATCTCCATCGGAGGTCAATTTCATATCGATTCATGTCGACGGCGAATCTCCACGGCCACGCGCGGCAAACAGACGACTTAGATTGAGAAAATCGGCCGGGCAGGTAAACTGATCTCCTAATGAACGGGAATTCCGCGAGGCGTCTATTCCGTTTCGGCGTTTACGAAGCTGACGAGCACACAGGCGAACTGCGCAAACAGGGGCGTCGGCTGCCGTTGCAGGGACAACCCCTCCAGGTTTTGCTGCTGCTGCTCGACCGCCCGGGCGAACTCGTCTCGCGTTCAGAGATTCACCAGCGGCTCTGGCCGGACGGCACTTTCGTCGATTTCGACCATGGGCTGAACACGGCGATCAACAAAATTCGCGAAGCGCTGGGTGATTCCGCCTCCAGCCCACGTTTTGTGGAGACGCTGGCGCGGCGTGGATACCGGTTCATCGCGCCTGTGGAAGTGCTGGCCAGCAATGCAGGGGCGGCGCAAGCGGTAGCGGCGGGGAATATGCACGCTCCTTCGACAGTGCAGTCAGCGGAGCCTGTCGCGTCTGTGGCGCGGCCGATTGCGAACGCGCCGTCCGCGACAGGAGAATCGCAGCGGTCGGAATCAAGCGACGAGCCATCATCCGGCGCCGCACCGGAGAAAATGCACGGACTCCTGGCAAGTCCCGCTGATTTGCCACAGGCGTCGCGCCCGGTGGTGCGAACGCTTTTTTTGCTTTTGCAGGTGATGTATCTCGCGTTTTACGCGATTTCGCTGGCGCGGCTGGAGATCGTTCAAGACGTGATCCGGGGGATGGTGCCTCATACGTTGTGGGCCGTGGTGTTGCTGATCGTGACGGCGTCGGTGGGAATTCCGACGCGGCTATACCTGATTTCGGCGGTTGCGTTCAATGCGCCCGGTTTGCGCGAAAGATTTCTGAAGATTTTTCCGGTGACTTTTCCACTCGATGAGCTTTGGGCGCTCGCGCCGTTCCTGTTGGCGCCGTGGATCGGGTTTGGAGCCGCGCTGGGCGCCACGGCGGCGCTGCTATATGCGCCGTTCGCGCAGCGTTCACTGATTCTGATGGGAGCTGGCGCATCCTTCGCCTCGCGCGGATTGCGCGGCGGCTCGCACGGAGCTTAGCCTTTCGATCCTCAACCCGGCTTGAAATTGGGCACGACTTCACCGTGGCGGAACACTGGTTTCGCCGCGTTTCCAGTGGCGAGCGCCGCTTCGGCGGAAAGCTTCTCCAGATCATCCTTCGAGAAGCCCGACGAGCTGATGTGGATTTTGCCGTCCGGGTTGATCCAGAACATCGTAGGAACATTCGTCAGGCCGTAGGCCTTGGATGCGGAGTAGCCGTGATCGTCGAGGAGCATCGGAAACTTGACGCCGAAGTGGTGCATGAACTGGCGCGTATCGCCGGCACTATCCTGCGAAACGCCGAAGAAGGCGAAGTTCGGTCCACCATACGATTCATATAACCGCTGTAGAAAAGGAAACGTGAACTGGCAAGTTGGGCAGCCCACTTTGAAGAAGGCGACGAGTGCGGGGCCATTCGTTAATACGTCGGCCAGAGAAACCGGCTTTCCGCCCAAGTCTTTGAGTGTCAATTGCGGTGCAATCGTGCCGGGCGACAGGGCGGCCATGCGTTACCTCCGGAAGCCTTGAATTAGCCACTTCGCGCAGGTTTCAGTTTAATCCAAGGGAACTTGTGGAGGGAACAGGCCGAGCCGCGCAACGCGAATCGCGCAATGGGAGTGCGTCACTCTTCGAGTAACGCCTTGCCCGTCGCAGGAGGCAGAGCCTCTGCCTGGACCGATGAATCCCTGCGATCCACAATAAATTTCGGCAGGGTAAAAATAAACGGCAGGGCGATCATCGAAATCAGACCGTTCGCAATACACATTGTGCTGAAGTGAATATGGTAGGCATCCATGGCTTTGGCGCCAAGCACATCCGCGCCAAAGAGCGAAAGATTGCGAACGCTTACCATCAGCGAAAATCCGAGTCCTTCGCTCCCCGATGGCGTTGCGCGCATGTATAGGTCGCATAAAGACATGTCCGCGGCTGACCAACCGAGGCCCCACAAACATTCGATGACGTAGGCCCGGTCCATGGTGGTGTACAAGGCGTATCCCATCTGGGTGAACGCGCCGATGATGATGCAGAAAAACAGCAGCCACCGCAGGTTCCAGCGCTTGCACAAAAAGGCGCCATAGATTGTGGCCGTCAGAATTCCAAAAGCGCCGTTCAGGAACAGCATGAAGCCCTGCATCTTTGTCGTCATATGCAGGAGGTTCTGCTGCTGGTAGAAAAGTGCTGTCTGGATTCCTGGAGCAAAATAAAACAGGAAACTGAATCCGGCCGCCGTCCACATGGTCCTGGAGGTGGCGATCTTCTTTAGCTGCGCGCGTGCATCGCCGAGCAGCTTCGCGGGATCAACCCTTAGCCGTCGCTCTTTCAGAAAGAAAATCGCCGCGGGAATCGGCAGGAACATAACCGCAGCCCCCGCGGCGCCGGTCCATCCAAAGGCTATCGCGCCCAAAACTCCGCCGATCGGCCCTCCGACGAGCCCTGCCATCTGGTAGGCAACTTGAAATACCGATGCGAATCGACCGGATGCGCCGAAAGACTGCGCTTTCTCGGTCATGAAGCCGCCCGTTGCCGTGCTGGCGACAACCTGAAAGACATTGATCACCACAAACATCGCTAGCAACTTGCCATAAGTACTAGCGAAACTATTCGGCGCGAACCAGAGCGCCACAAAAAGGATTGTCGCGATCGTTGCGCCGATCAGTATGTAGCTCTTGCGCCGGGTGCCCCAGAGTGGAAAAGCATCGGTGAAGATTCCGAAAAACGGCTTAAAGTACCAGGCGAACCCAGCCCAGAAGACAAACGCTGCCGTCGCCGTGCGGCTTGCGTCCAAGTGATTTTTCAGCAGATTTTTTACTGGAATCAGGCAAAGTCCAGTGGTCTGGCTCAGCGTGACTGCGGTGATACCGACGAAAACGACGATGGAGGCGTACAGCAGGTCACGCCGATCTTTCGACGGCCCGGTTTGCGGTCCAACATCAGATTGGGTGGTTTTTGTGGCCAATTCGCCCCGTTGGGCGCCGCGTGACGTCAGGCGGCTCATCGGCGCCGATTTGGGACGCGACTATATCACCGAATGCAGCATAGCCCAATGGCCGCAGCGGCGTCGTAGCTCCCACTGCCAATGCCTTGAAATTGCGTGCCAAATAAGCATCTTCCTGCATTCGTGAAGACATCTCAGGTCGCATCAGTCCGCAAGAGAATGTTTTGTCGGCGGAGTAACCGCGCACGGCACGGATAGTGTGGTAGCGTGGTGGTTTCCGAGCTACAGATTTTCAACTCTGAAATAAGGGGCGTGCGAGATTGGAATGGGATCGATTGGCAAGGCCCAGTAACGTCATTTCGGCCGGTGCGCTACATCTGGCAGCTGCCTGCGCCGCGCTGGCGGGACTAGGTGCGGTTGTATGCGCGCTGCTCGCTTCGTCCGGCAGCGGCGTTGCGCAGGCCCGGGCGCTTCCTGCATCGCGGGAGGCCTTGCCGGTACCGCTAGCGCAGACGAGCCAGCTTCGCGATACCTTCTACGACGACACGCTGGGCCGTGGCTACCGGTTCAATCGGGGCGGCTGGATTTACGTTCATCTCGAAGGCTCGCCGCACGATATCGGAGTGCAGCATGGTTATCTGCTGGCGCCGGAAATCGCCGATGCGTACGGCACGATTCGGCTGGAGCTGACGCATGACACCGGCCGCGATTGGGCCTTTTTCCGCCGCGCCGCGCAGCAGATGCTTTGGCCGAAGATCGATCCCGAATATCAGCAGGAGCTGCAGGGCATTGTTGACGGTCTGAACGACAACGGCGTGAAGCTTGACCTATGGGACGTAGTGGCAATGAACGCCTTTTCCGAGTTGCCGGACTACTACGTACCGTGGCTGAACGAGCAGACGCACGAGACAGTTCAACCAAGCCTCGTGCCGGCGGGACATTGCAGCGCGTTCGTGGCCACCGGGAGCTGGACAAAAGACCACCAGATCGTGATGGGTCATAACAACTGGACCTCTTACATCGAGGGCGCTCGCTGGCGGGTGATCTTCGATATCGTTCCGCAGAATGGTTATCGCATCTTGATGGACGGCTTCCCCGGCGTCATCACGAGCGACGACGATTTCGCCGTCAATTCCTCGGGTCTGATGGTCACTGAGACAACCATGGCCGGGTTTCACGGCTGGGATCCCAACGGCAAGCCGGAATTCGTCCGAGCGAGAAAGGCGCTGCAATACGCCTCCTCGATCGACGACTACGTGAAGATCATGCTCGACGGCAACAACGGCGGCTATGCGAACGATTGGCTGCTCGGCGACCGCAAAACTGGCGAAATCGCACGATTTGAGCTGGGACTGAAGCACTCGAAAGTCTGGCGGACGAAGGATGGCTATTATTCCGGCGCCAATTTCCCGAGCGATCCGGACGTGATCCGCGACGAGACCGATTTCGACCCCAATAACCCTGCAAGCAGCCCGAACGCCCGTCGTATCCGCTGGGACATGCTGTTGAACGAAAACAAGGGCAAGATCGATACGTCGTTGGCAGAGATTTTCCTCGGCGATCATTACGACACGTATGAAAAGAAGATTGATCCTAATCGGCGGACGCTATGTGGGCATGGGGATAACCAGGCCATTGCGCTTCCGGACTCGTCGGCGCTTCCGTTTGAGCCCTACGGCGCGGTTTCCGGGAAGGTGATGGACAGCCAAATGGCTGCAAACATGACCTTTATCGCCAGGATCGGCCATCCCTGCGGCACTGATTTTAGCGCCGCGAAGTTCCTGGCGGCGCATCCGGAGTTTTCATGGGAAGCTCCTGTATTGCGCGACATGGATGCTGGCCCTTGGACGCAGTTTCGCATCGGCGAGCACGCCGCTCAATCGCAGCCATAGGTGCGTACGGCCGTCGGCCCGTGCCAACACGTCCGGCACGGCGAACCGCGTTGCAAACTGGCTGCTATCCGATAGGTAGCATTTGCGCGCCGCAAACTGGCCTTTCCGTTGGGAAGATGTTACATATCAATGGTTTCCCCGGGATGATTCCGTGCCAGAGACGTGCAACGCAAAAGGCTGCAAGATGCCTGCGCCATCAGGAGCCGAGACCGAACACCTCTGCGTGTTGCACTTCACCCTTTTTATCGAGCAAGAATGCGCTGAAATCCGCCGCGCGATGGCCCTAGGCGGAGTGGCTCACGAGAGGCAAGTCGAATTCATGCAAAAGATCGCCGACCGCGGCGCGTCGATGGTCAACGTTGCGACTAGCGGTTTCCCCATGTCCGACGAGCTGAAGGCGCGCATCCTTAGCACGCTGCTCACCTTGATGAATTGCCGCGAGAATATCGACCGCGCTGCTATGCGCCATCAGGCCCTTCGGCGTTTCGCCGGTTGAAGCTGGAAGTCGAGACGCAATCCCTCTTTTTCGAAGGATGCTAAGAGCCGATGTACTTCGCGTACAGCGACCGCGCCACCGTCGGGTCTTTCGTTCCCTTGATAATGGCGCGCCCGTCGTTAAATACGGTCAACTCGTAAGGCGGCACAACGAAGCGCAGCAGAAACTCGTTGCAACGGACGTCCCGGGTAGCACCATTCAGGCGCTGGCCGAGCTCCGTTAGATCGAGCTTTCGGCTTCGCTCGTGAATCTGGACGGAATCCCGGCCGCACATGGTGATGTGGGGCTGCGCGTCGCCTTTCAGATAAAGAAATTCGCGCCGCACACAGGCCCGGCAATCTGGATTTTTGGCTACTCCGATCGACTGGAATTTGCCAGTCCAAACATCGCAGCTCGCCAAGCGGCCGATGAGAGCCTCAGGTTTTCCGGCCAGCAGTTTCATCGCTTCCACGGACTGAAGCGAAGCAATGACGCCGACGACGGACTGCAATACGCCAGCGGTGTCGCACGTAGCATCACCGCCTGACAACGCGCCGCGCCCGCCGAACCCCTCGGACTCAAGAAGGCAGGCCAGGCACGCAGTCGTCCCGGGAAGAATAGACATGGTTATGCCATAGCTTCCCACAACCGCCGCGTAGATCCAGGGCACACCGAGCGAAACAGCCACGTCGTTCAACAGAAGACGCGTCTCGAAATTATCCGTACCGTCCAGGATGAGATGGAATCCGGAAAGCAGCTCAAGCGCGTTTTTCGGCGCCACATCGGAGGTGACGCCTTCCACGTTCG
>JASHWB010000266.1 GCA_030044295.1 Candidatus Acidiferrales bacterium | reverse complement strand
CATAATTCCCTTTCGACCTGAATTTTTGTGCCGCGTGCACATCCGTCGCGGCCCGTCACGCGCAACAACTATGATAGACGCGTATCCACCACGCGGCAACTTCCGCTCGTCACTCGCTGCCCGTCCAGCGTGATTCTCTCCGCCAAATCGTTGCTGCGATTCGATTCTTGTGATGTACACTCTCGCATTCGCTTAGGGGCGGTCTGCTGAGGGTGGCTCCGTTCACCGTGATTGGGGGGAATCATGCGCAAATGTTTCCTGGCATTGGTTGTGTGTGTTGCCGTCATTGGATTCGCAGCCGTGCTGGCGCCGCCGGTCAGCGCGCGACCTCGCGCCACGCGCGCGAGCGCCGCTGCGTCGTCTTCCTGTGACCGGCAATGCCTCCACGGCTTCCTCGATCAATATTTGAAAGCGCTCGCGGCGCACAGGCCAGCCGGGCTGCCGCTCGCCGCGAACTACAAATTCTCCGAAAACGACGTTTTTCTCAAAGTCGGCGACGGTCTGTGGAACACGATCACCGCGATGGGTCCTGGCGGCGTGGAATTCGCTGATGTTCCTGACGGAGAGGTCGGCTATCTCGACGTGGTGCAGGAAGCGAAGACAAACTCGCCCTACGCCATGCGAATGAAAATCGCCGGCGGCAAAATCACGGAGATCGAGACGGTGGTCGCGCGTCCAAGTGGCCTGATTGGCCCGCCCGCTCTCGATCACTTCGCCAAGCGGAATTGGTTTCAAGGCATGCTGCCGGAAAACGAACGTAGCTCGCGCGCAAAGATGATCCAGCTCGTGAACGGCTACCTGGATACGCTGCAGCGCAATAACGGCACGATCCACACCACGTTCGATCCCGATTGCAACCGCGAAGAAAACGCCATGCAGTCCACCAACAATCCGACGTATCACATTTTCCCGGTCACCAACCTCGGCTGCGAAGGCCAGTTCAAGACCGGCTATTTCTATTACGACGATCGCGCGCGCAGCCGCGGGTTTCCCGTGGTGGATGTCGAACGCGGCCTCATCTTGGCGCGTGTCTTTCTCGACCACAGCGGAAACGTTTCCAACTACACGCTCACGGACGGCCGCAAGCTGGTATCGCCCTTTCGCACGCCGAGCAGCCTCTGCATCCTGGAGCTTTTCAAGATTCGCAGCGGAAAAATCTTTCAGATTGAGGCCACCATGGCGGCGGTTCCGTACAACATGCCCTCTGTGTGGAGCTCGCGCTAATCTGGCGATGCAAGCTGAGGCAAAATCCGTGGCGCGTCCGTTCGAAATTTGTCGATCGTGACACAAGCGGTCAAAATTCGGACTGACGCACGGCCCAGAAGTCGGCCCTCGAAGAAAGGTAGGCCCCCGCTGGTGAGACGCAAACTCTCCGCGTGTTTAGTCGCTGCAGTTGCCGTCTCGATCTTCGCCTATGGCGCGTCGAAAGCTCTGGCGCAAATGCGCTCAGCGGCGCACCGCGCCTACGGCCAGATCAACCTGAAGCGCCTTATGTCCGCCGATCAGCATCCCGATCAGTGGCTCACATCCGGCCGCGACTTCGGCAGGAGCTACTACTCGCCGCTCAACCAGATCAATCAGTCCAATGTTTCGCGCCTCGGCTTCGCATGGGAATACAAGACGCACACCGTCCGCGGCCTCGAAGCTACGCCCATCGTCGTGGATGGCGTGATGTACTCAAGCGGCCCGGTCGGCCAGGTTTATGCGCTCGACGCGCGCACCGGCAAAGGCATCTGGACCTTCGACCCGTCCAACAACATGCGCGTCAATCAGCATTCGTGCTGCGACGAGGACAATCGCGGAATCGACGTTTGGGAAGGCAAAGTGTATGTCGCCTCGTTCGACGGCCATCTCTACTCGCTCGACGCGCGCACCGGCCATGTCATCTGGAAAGTGGATACGATCGCGAATCACGCACGGGGGTACACTAGCACCGGCGCGCCGGAAGTGGCGCATCACGTGGTCATCATCGGCAATGCCGGCGCCGAATTCGACGCGCGCGGCTATGTGAGCGCCTACTACCTCGACACCGGCAAACTCGCCTGGCGCTTTTACACCGTGCCGGGACCACCTGGGAAACCGTACGAAAATCCCGAGCTGAAAAAAGCCGCGAAAACCTGGGACCCCAAGAGCGATTGGAAAATGGGCGGCGGCGGGACTGTCTGGGACGCCATCCAGTATGATCCCGAACTCAATCTCGTTTATTTCGGCACCGGCAACGGCACTTTCTATAACCGCCAGCAGCGCAGCCCCGACGGCGGCGACAATCTCTACATCTCCTCGATCGTTGCGCTCAATCCAGACACCGGACGCATGGCCTGGTATTACCAGGAAGTTCCCGGCGATCAGTGGGATTTCGACGTCGTCCAGCCTCTGATCCTCACCGACCTGAAAATCGATGGCTCGGTCCACAAAGTGATTATGCAGGCGCCCAAGCCCGGCTTTTTTATGATCATCGACCGCAAAACGGGGAAAGTGCTGTCCGCGAATCCCTACGTGCCGGTCACCTGGGCGAAGTACGTTGACTTGAAAACTGGCCGCCCGGTCGAAGCGCCCGACGCGCGATCCTTCAAGTACTCAACCAACGGCAAGAAGTACATCGAGCCCTCGCCCATGGGCGGCCACAACTGGGATCCAATGTCCTGGGATCCTCAAACGGGACTCGTTTACATCCCGGCGATCGAAAACGGTCAGACCACGCTTTTTTCCGGCAAGACGTATCTGCGCGCCTGGGACCCGATTCGCGGCAAAGCTGTCTGGAACGTGCCGCTCATGGATTGGTGGGACCACGCGGGAGTCATGTCCACAGCTGGCGGGCTGGTCTTCCAAGGCACCGGCGACGGCTACTTCAACGCCTACGACGCGAAGACCGGGCAGAAGCTGAAGTCGATTTTCACCGGCACCACCATCGTCGCCGCGCCAATGACTTATGAAATCGACGGCGTGCAGTACGTCGCCGTCATGGCCGCATGGGGCGGAGGCGGATGGAACTTCGCGCATCCGAATAGCGCCGCATACCAGCGTGGCAACGAGGGGCGCATTCTCGCGTTCAAGCTGAACGGAGGATCGACGCCCGTCCCGCCTCTGCTTCCGCCGCTACCCCCGTTCCCCAAGCCTCCGGCGCAAACCGGCACGGCGCAGACCATCAAAGAGGGCCAGCAGCTATTCAGCGATCACTGCGCTTCGTGCCACCTCAATATGGACCGCAGTCTGGCGCCCGATCTTCGCCGCCTGCCTCCCGCGGCCCACACCGAATTTCAGCAAATCGTCCGCGGCGGAATTCTGCAGGCCGCCGGTATGCCGCCATGGAACGACGTGCTCACCGTGAAACAGGTCGACGCCATCCACGACTACATCATTTCGCTCGATTGGCAGGCCTACAACTCCCAGCAACCGCAAAAAAAGAAATAGCTCCCGATTCGGCTGTCATCCTGAGGGAGTCCGCCGTGGCGGACGACCGAAGGATCTCTCTTTTCGGGTGCCGTTTATCCAGAGGCACGAAGGGCATCCTTCGCGCTCTTCGCGAAGGGTGCGGATTTCCACAGCCTGCCCACCCGAGGCGGTTTCACCCACGAGCGCCGGGCGTCTTCGCTGATTGGCTAGGAATTTAGGCCTAGCGTCCAGCCGTACGGGCACAGCACGCTGTGCCCGCCGCCATTGCTTCTCGGGTGAGCTTCTAGGAATTAAACGTAGCGCCGCGGCCTTCAGCGCGGCATTCTTCGCTTGCGCACGAAGCTCGCAAGCAGGAAACAGATGAGACCCTCCTATCTGCTCGTACTTTGGCCTGCCGACTGCTGAAAGAAGCGCGCGAATCTTGGAATAACGCTGTTTGCAACAAATTCGTATAAGGCTTCGACATCGGCGAGGTCGCACTCTATCTTCCAAAATAGATCACCAAACACCACCTTACTTGAGACCACATGTGGATTGACTGCCACTTTGCCCTTGAGAGGCAGGGGTATCTTCATTACTGCGTGAGCGTCGATCTGTTGGAAGAAAAACTGCGGGGAATGAAGCTCAGCGAGCGTGTCCCAGGTAATGGTGCCAGTAACACCATGAACGGGAATTCGCGTGTGCTTGTCGATGTTGCAAAGCTTATTCAGACGCCACAAAAGACTCTGGCGGACTGTACCGGAATTGGGCGAATTGTAAGGCTGAAGCGATTCGATGACCTTAGCTGCCTCTGCGGGTCTTCCCGGGAGAATTCGCAAGGCTCGCTGCAGAACGCCGCTACCTTTTCCCTCAGGCTGTCAAGATGCTCTCTTGCGCGGGATGCCTTGAGGTAGGGATCGACGAGCGGCATAAACCCCGGTCGGACGTTTCGGATGTCCATGATTTCCGAGTCTACCAGGCTCGGGCATTGGCCAAGCATCTCACAACACATCAGCCACGCCTTCCGCCTAAAACCAACGGAGTGCCGTTTGCCCCGAGGATCGAAAGAAGGCTTCAGGACTTAAGCATTCGTTTTGATGGTACTGGTTCTTGACTTTACCTAACCATCAATGCTACCGTGGATCGTTTTTCTTGCCCGCTCGGAAGCGGCTGAGGCGGGCAAGATGCTTTTGAGCGACCAGGCGCTGCATACGCGACCGGTGTGCCTGCCCGCCGAAGGTAGGTGCTACAGGGCCTAGCAAAGGAGGCAACTTCGTGTCACAAACTCAGGGTCCCGGCGAACCTGCCAAAAAGCCCCGCCGTACCCGCGCTTCTGCTCTTTCCTACCACGCCCGCCGCTGTTCCATCTGCCGACATCCTGAGCGCGAATGGATTGACATGGAGTTCCTGCAATGGAGCCACTCTACTTCCATCGCCTCTGCTTTCCAGATCGACCGCCGCTCCATCTACCGCCATGCCCATGCCACCGGCCTTTTCCGTCAGCGCAATCGTGACGTCCGTTTCGCTCTCGGCCGCATTATCGAGCAGGTTCAGAACGTCCAGCCCACCGCCGACTCCATCGTCCGCGCCGTCCGCCTCTTCGCCTGCCTCACGGACGACGGAGAATTGATTCACCCGCCCAAGGTTGTAATCCATCACTCCGCCGCGCCGCCGCCGGATCGATCTTCCAGGGGTGGCGCTGACGGCGAGCGGATCGGTCCTCCTCCGGCGCGGTCCGCGCAGAGCGTCTCACGCGATGGATCGGCCACACGAACAGCTTGCACCGCACCTGCGGATTCATCTCGCCTGCCGGACGCGTCTGGCGAAGCGAACTCGAGCTTTTCGGGGACGCCTCGTCGCGATGGCACGCATCCCGGAAACGCCGGTTTTCGGGAGGGCAGATCGACACACCCTGTCAATCTAAATGGCTCGCAAGTCATTGAAAACACGGCACAGCGCCCCGCCCAGATCGACACACTGCCACATGCCTGAAAACGTGCTCC
>JASHWB010000265.1 GCA_030044295.1 Candidatus Acidiferrales bacterium | reverse complement strand
GTATCGGTCCGGTTTACGCGATTCCCAAGGCGCTGAAAATCGCGGGACTGAAGCTCGATCAGATCGACGTGATCGAACTGAACGAGGCGTTTGCCGCACAATCTTTATCAGTGATTCGCACGGTAGGTCTCGATCCGGAGCGCGTGAATCCCAACGGTGGCGCAATCGCATTGGGCCATCCGCTGGGGTGCACCGGCGCTAAGCTCACCGCGACGATTCTGCGCGAAATGGAGCGGCGCAACGCACGCTACGGCATGGTCACTATGTGCATCGGCGGCGGTATGGGCGCGGCGGGCATCTTCGAGCGCGTCGCGTAATCCGCGGCGAGAGCCCGCCGTGGTGCGATCGTTCTCGGCGAGCGGTGTAAAATAAAGGGCGTAAAGGGCGGCGAAGATCACGGGAGGGCACCTAGCATGGCCACAACGCCAGTGTCCCAGGATTTGAAGCGTGGCGGAGCTTTCCTGGTTTCCGAAACGGCCTCCGACGAGATTTTCACTCCCGCCGACCTGAGCGACGATCAGCGCCTGATTGGCCATGCTGCCGAAGAGTTCATCATCAACGAAGTCGTCCCGCAGATTCCCGAGCTCGAAAAGCACAAAGACGGGCTCATGCGCGATTTGATCAAGAAGGCCGGAGAAATCGGTCTGCTCGGCGCTGGGATTTCGGAGGAATACGGCGGGTCTGCGCTCGACAAAGTTTCCGCCGCTGTGCTTTCCGAAAAAATGGGAATCTACGCATCGTTTGGAGTCGCGTTTGGCGCGCAAACCGGCATTGGAACGATCCCCCTCGTTTACTTCGGAACCGAAGAACAGAAAAAGAAGTACTTGCCGCGCATGGCAACGGGCGAGCTGCTCGCTTGCTACGCGCTTTCGGAACCCCAGGCGGGATCGGATGCGCTCGCTGCACGCACTCGCGCCGTGCTTTCGTCCGATGGCAAAAGCTGGATCCTGAACGGCCAGAAGATGTGGATCACCAGCGGCTCTTATTCGGACGTTTACACGGTCTTCGCCAAAGTCGATGGCGAGAAGTTCTCCGCGTTTATCGTCGAGCGCGGCACGCCGGGCTTCTCCACTGGCGCGGAAGAAAACAAGATGGGCATCCGCGGCAGCTCCACTGTGCCGCTTTTTTTCGAGAACGCTGCGATTCCCAAGGAAAATCTGCTCTACGAAATCGGACGCGGCCACATTGTCGCGTTCAACACCTTGAATGCCGGGCGCTTCTCGCTCGGAGGAAGCTGCTCCGGCTCCTGCAAACAAGTGATCGCCATTGCTGCGAAGTACTCGAAGGAACGCACCGCCTTTGGCAAGCAGATCGCTGAATTCGGACTGATCCAGGCCAAACTCGGCGAAATGGCCATTCTCGAGTACGCGCTCGAATCGATGATCTACCGCACCGCGGGCACAATCGAAGCGGCCATGAGCGCTCCGGGCGAGGACAAAACCAAGCAAGCCATGCGCGTGCTCGAGGAATACGCCATCGAAAGTTCCATCGCCAAAGTGGTCGGCAGCGAGACGCTCGACTATTGCGCCGATCAGGGCGTGCAGATCTTCGGCGGCTACGGCTTTCACGAGGATTATCCCGTGGCGCGCATGTATCGCGATAGCCGCATCAACCGCATCTTCGAAGGCACAAACGAGATCAACAGGCTGGTCATCATCCAGATGCTCGTGAAGCGCGCAACCGCCGGCACGCTGCCCCTGATTCCCGCTGCGCTGAAACTACGCGAGGAACTACTCGCCGGGCCGTCTTTTGACGAGGCGCCGATCGACACCTTTGCCGAAGAGGAGCGCTCGCTTGCGCAGGCCAAGAAGATTTTTCTGCTGGCCGCGGGCATGGCGCTGGAAAAATTCCGGGATCAGCTATCGAATCAGCAGGAAGTCGTAGCGTCTCTGGCGAATATCGTGATGAATGTGTATGCGATGGAGTCCGCTTTGCGCCGCGCGCAAAAGGCTGCACAGGTGCGTTCCGCCGCCGCTGCCAACATGGCCGATGCCGCGCGCGCGTTCATTTACGACGCGATGGACGCCATCGAGAAAGACGCCCGGACGGCCCTTGCCGCCACCGAAACGGGAGATAATCTCGCCACTTTGTTGGCCGCGCTGCGCCGGTTCGCTAAGCACGCACCCCTGGACGTGATCGCGCTTCGTCGCCGCGTAGCGGACGCTGTACTGGCGCAAGATCGCTACCCGTTCGAAGGCCGCTAAGACTTCACCTCCTTTTCGCGGTTCCAGAAATGCCGGCAACTTTCGTCCTATAACGAAGGAGTCCGCAGCGCAGGGGTATCCACCTGATGTGAGTACTGTAACTACTCGCACCTTTTCATCCACGGTGGAAACCATTTTCCGGTATTCCCTCGGACGAAGAAACGCAAGCCGCACAAAAGCCGTGACTTCCGCGTTGTAGCTTTTGGTGCGACTCTTGCATCAAATGCTGTAGGAGGCGGGGTAAACTAGATGAACAGGCTTTGGGACCAGATTGGGGCAATTTCAAGCCGATTGTTTCAAAATAAGCGGTTTCGCAAGTGTTTTTTTTCTGCGCTGGCGGTCCTTTTCATCCTACAACTCTATTTCGTGCGCGAAATGCTCGCAGCGGAAGTCCTTTTCGGGATCGTTTTCGCGATTGTGTTGCTGCTTTGCGGGATGTTCTATCTTGTGGGGGCCGTGGGAGAGCGGGGTTTGGATTTGGCGGAGGCAGGAATTCGAGTGGCGGCTCGTTCGGCGCGCTGGAGCTTCAGCGCTGTGGAAGATTTCAGTAGAAAACAATTCCGCCATCGACATTCACAGTCTGCCCCGTGATCGCGCTCGCCAGATCGGAAGCAAGGAAAAGGGCTGCCGACGCGATTTCGTCCGTCGTCTGCGGCCTTCCTTGCAGCGTTCCTTCAGCCATCTGGGCGCCTATCGCGGAGCTATCTCCTCTCCTAAATTTCGCCAGTTCTCCCCTCAGCTTTTCCGACATATCTGTTTCCAGCACCGGACCCGGGGCGATCGCGTTTGCCCGTACCCCCTTGCGTGCGCCTTCGGCTGCCAGCGTGTGCGTCAATCCGATTAGTCCTGCCTTGGATGCGGAGTATGCCCCGCTCCATTGATAGGCAGCTTTTGCCGCAACGCTCACGATGTTTAGAATGACGCCTGATTTCTGCCCGTACATGTGCGGCAGCACGAGCGCCGCAAGCTGAAATGCGCCGCGCAGGTTGACGGCCATCACCTCATCCCACTCCTGCAACGAGATCTTCTCGATCGGCCGCACGGGCCCGTAAATCCCCGCGTTGTTCACCAGAATATGGACTGCGCCGAATGCGTCGCGTGCCGCCTTGACGATGCGTTCGCAATCCTCTGTTTGGGCAACGTCAGCAGTAACCGTTGCCGCCTTCCCGCCGGCACCGCGAATTTCCTCCGCCACTGCGCCGGTTTCCGCGGCCGTGCGGGCTGCCAGCGCCACCGAAGCGCCTTCCGCCGCGAATCTCTTCGCAATCGCGCGTCCGATGCCGCGTCCCGCGCCCGTCACGATCGCTACCCGCCTCTCCAGCAACATATCTCCTCCCGAACCTGAGCAATAGAGAATAGCACCTACGCCGCAATTGACTCGCGTCCTGCCTCGGCATAGCATTTCGCACAGCTTTAGGGGAGAAGAACAAGCCATGGCGAAGCATTTCGATCTGCTGGCGTCGTACTGGACGATC
>JASHWB010000264.1 GCA_030044295.1 Candidatus Acidiferrales bacterium | reverse complement strand
TCGCAGTTCTTGACGTGTACGAAGCGCACGCATAGACTTGAAATGTTCTTGGTAGAGGTGCGGAGGCCATTAGTAGCCGGGCCAGGCGTTCCGGGCAGCTTCGGAGGCCGCGGTGAAAGGGGCGCGATGTAGCTCCGCCGAAATCGGTTCCGGTGGCTGCACTGGAGCGGTTGGGGGATAGGCACAAGAGCTTATCCACTGTCATCCTGCAGGACGGGATGGAGCGCTATCGAGGAGCGAAGACGCAAGGAAACTTGCGCGAATCCTCTCTTCTCTCTTCCCGGCGAATTTCATCCTGATTATCGCGACGACTGGGCAAAGGTGCGATCGCGCTGGCTCATTAATTAGGACAGCGGGGGCGGCGGAACTCCGAGTGAATGTTTACGAGCTAACCCGGGCGCTGGTGGATATCGAGTCGATATCGGAGAACGAGGCGGCTGTCGCGGAATATCTGCTCTCGTACCTGCGCAGCCTCGCGTCCAAAACGGGAGGGCAGGTCCAAACGATACAGACCGAGCCTGCCTTGACGGGCAAGCCGGAACGCTCGAACGTGCTGGCGTGGTGGGGCGAGCCGCGTGTGACCCTTTCGACGCACATGGACACCGTGCCGCCGTTTTTTCCATCGCGAGAGGATGACGAATTCATTTGGGGGCGTGGTGCCTGCGACGCCAAGGGCATCATCGCCGCGATGGTTGCGGCGACAGAGCAGTTGCTGCATGACGGTTCGAGGAATATCGCGCTGTTGTTCGTGGTTGGCGAGGAGCGAAATAGCGCTGGCGCGAGGGCTGCGGCGCGGACTCCGCGTGGGTCGCGCTATTTGGTCAATGGCGAGCCAACGGAAAATAAATTGGCTTTGGCGTCGAAGGGCACGCTGCGGTTGGAATTGACTGCGAGTGGGCGGATGGCACATTCAGCGTATCCGGAGCTGGGCGAATCGGCGATCGAAAAGCTGCTCGATGCGCTGGAGGCGATCCGCCGCGTGCCCCTGCCTCATGACGACGTGCTCGGCGCCTGCACTCTGAACATTGGCACGATTTCGGGCGGGCGTGCGCCCAACGTGATCCCGGACTCGGCCAAGGCGGAACTCCTGGTGCGGCTGGTGGGCGATCCGGCACCGGTGCGCGACGCGTACACGCGCGCTGTGGGAACCCGGGCGGAATTGGCGGAGATCCTCTACATTCCGGCAATTCGCTTCGCGAGTGTTGACAGCCTGCCTACAACGGTTGTTTCCTACACCACGGACGTTCCGGTTTTCGGGCGAAGCTGGGGCGAGCCGCTGTTGCTGGGGCCGGGAAGTATCCACGTGGCGCATACGTCCGAGGAGCGAATTTCGAAGCAGGAACTGGCGGAAGCCGTTGGCCTTTACGCGGACGTAGTGAAGCGGCTGCTGGCAGTGGCGGGTTGAGTCGACATGAACCTTGCGATCGTGGGTTATGGGAAAATGGGCCGCTTGATCGAACAGCTGGCTCCGGAATACGGAAGCACGGTGAAGCTGCGGCTCGATGTGGACAACAATGCGAAATTCGAAGGCATGATCCCGGAGAACTTTCGCGGAATCGATGCGGCGATCGAGTTCTCAACGCCCGGATCAGTGATTGAAAACATCGAGCGGCTGACAGCTCTGAAGGTGAACGCCGTTGTGGGGACGACGGGTTGGTCTCAAGAGATGCAGCGCGCGCGCGCGGCCGTGGAACGCGCTGGAACGGGTTTGGTGTGGAGCGCGAACTTTTCGGTGGGCGTGAATATTTTCGCGCAGCTCGTCGGGGAAGCCGCCAGAATGATGGCGCATCAGCCGGAATTCGGAGCGTGGGCGTGGGAAATTCATCACGCGACGAAAAAAGACGCGCCATCGGGCACGCTGCTCGCGCTAGTTGAACGGATGAAGAGAGCCGGGTACGCGAAACCCATCGACGCCAGCAGCAACCGGGCGGGCGCCCATCCGGGGACGCATGAAGTCGGCTTCGATTCCCCGGCAGACACGATCACCATTCGGCATACGGCGCGGAGCCGGGAAGGTTTCGCGCGCGGAGCGCTGCGGGCGGCTCGCTGGATTGTGGGCAAAAAAGGATTCTTCGATTTTCGAGATGTCGTGAACGAAATCGAGTAGGGCGGTTCGAAGGAGGCGGGACATGTTTACGGGATGCGGCACGGCGCTGGTCACTCCATTTCGCCAGGACCTTTCATTGGACGAAGAGGCGTTGCGCCGCCTTGTACGCCGGCAAATCGAAGGCGGAATCAACTTCCTGGTGCCCTGCGGGACGACCGGCGAAAGTCCCACGTTGACGAGCGCCGAACAAAAGCGCGTGGTGGAAATCACGCTTGAGGAAACGCGCGGACGCGTCCCGGTGGTTGCCGGAGCAGGCGGCAACGACACCGCGCATGTGATGGAAATGGCCCGCGAGTTCGAATCAATGGGTGCCAAGGGAATTTTGTCCGTCAGCCCGTACTACAACAAGCCAACGCAGGAAGGCATCTATCAGCACTTCCGCGCCATCGCGGAGGCGGTACGCATTCCGGTGATTCTGTACAACATTCCCGGGCG
>JASHWB010000263.1 GCA_030044295.1 Candidatus Acidiferrales bacterium | reverse complement strand
CTTGTTAGTGCCAGAGGGAGTTGAGAAGGGCGGCGAGGCGTGCGCCGGCTTTGGCGAGCTGCTCGCGGACGATGGGCGCGGCGGCGGATTCGTAGGCATCGCTGAGATTTTCATTCAGACGCAACATACGAAGGCCGACGCTGTTATCGTCAGCGCAAGAACTGATGGCGCGCGGCGGCTCGATGGCAATTGCGCGTGGGAGCTTGCCGTAAGCGACGGAATCGGCGATGGCGTGGGATTCCCAAGCCCAAGAGACGAAATCGGCAGGCCGTGATTTCCAGGTGGCGATTCGAGCGCGAAATTTCAAGTCAAGCTGATCGGCGATGAGGAGCGTGGGCGTCCAGTGATCGGCATGACCGGGGACGGCTGGGATGGTGAAGCGCTCGATGATGCCGACGTCCCAGACCCAATGGAGATTGGGCTCGAACGATTCGCGCGAGACGTTGGTTTCCCGGGGCACTTCGCCGAAAAAGTCGACGGGGACGCAGTTGCCGCCTTCGTCGTTGTTGGTCGTGCCGTGGAGGGGCTGATGGATGTCGCCAACGAGATGGATGATGAAGCGGAGGGCGTCGGCGCGGGCGGCGGCGGAGGATTTTGGATCTTTGAGAATGCGAAGCTGTGTTTCGAGCGCGCTGACGACGCAACCGGTATCGGGCGGGCAATATGGCGCGAGATTGCCGCGACGCGCGCCGCGAGGAATGTCGATGAAGTGCCATCGGGCGGTTTCGGGCCGGACGCTGCGGATGTCGTCGGCCCAGGTGGAGGCGTCGGCGAAGGGGTCGGCGCTGCGCGGCCGGCAGTAGCGAGAGAGATTCGGATCGATTGGGCTAGCAGCAAGGATTTTTAGCGCGGTTGCGCGGGCGCGAGGATTGAGATGCGCTTCGGCGATGTAGGCGACGATTTGATGGCCTTCGCAGCCCCACGCGCGAGCGGAGGGGCACCCAGCAGCGAAACCGGGCGCAATGACCGCGAGCGACACGAGAGCCGAACGGAGAAATGATCGCATGTGCAGGCGTCTGAAAAAGTCGCACAATGCGGGCAGAACTTCAATACATCGCGAAGCACTGCGGGTGATTTAGTGATGCTACAGCGGACTGGAAGAGTGATTCTTCGGCCGTCCGCCGCGGCGGACTCCTTCAGAGTGGCAATCGGGCATCCGGCTCGTCAGGTTTTAACGGTGAAGATAACGGGCTGGATGTAGATGGCGCCGCCCTCCTGGACGGAGATGTTGTAGTCGCCGTCCTTCAGGCCATCGGGAACCTTAATCACGATTTTGGTGGCCTCCTGATCGACCACAACGGCTTTGTGGTCGAGCTTGGCGTCGGAGAGAAACACGGCGGCGACTTGGTTCTTTCCGAGATTTTCGCCGGTGATGGTGATGGTGTCTTCCGCCTTGCCAGTGCCGGGAGTGACGGCGGTGATGTGGGGGGAAGCCGATTGGGCCGGCAGCGCGGAAGGCGTGACGAGCGCGAGTGACGCGACGGCCAGCGCGAGCACGGCAAGCGACGATCTGGCTGGACGCGAGAGTTGATGCGAGCAGAAAGCTGGAACCGGGAGAAGGCGCGTCAAGAACGCGGCGCGGTCTGGACGACGGCTTGGGGCCGGGATGAAAGCCATGAGCCACCTCTCAGATTGGAATCAATATTTGTGCGGAGTTTAGTCGATTTACGGGCGAAACATAGTCCTGGGAGGTGCGAAAGTCAAACGCGGATTTATCGCGAGAGTAGAAGCGAAGGAAGAGGATTGGGAACCAACCCAAAGCGACTAGTCGCGATGAGTGAGGCAGCTGCGGAGAAGGCTTATGCCGGCTGAATCTCTGAGCCTACCGGAACCCACGCTTGTGCTCGAACTGTTTCTGACCCATTGGGCACAGGGGATTTGCGTCGAACCGCTATAGAGCTCACCTCCTGCTAACGTCGTAGGTAACAGGCCCAATACCGGCACGATCTCAGGAGCCCAAGATGATCAGGACGCGTGCGACAGCATGTTTGTGCGTGTGGATTGGCGCTGCGGTGCTTACGCCGGGTGTGACGCGAGCGCAGGTTACGGATTCACAACAGATTCAAGCGCAGACTCCCGCAGCAAGCGCGGACCAATCGAGCCCACTTTATCGCGTGACCGTGGTTGCCAAGACCACTAAAGCGATCAACTACCGCTATGCCAAAGGATCGACGCAGGTGGGCTTCAAGGGCACGGTGCTGGCTCCGTTGACCAAGGGCGACGCCAAGGTCGAGACGAAACGCGGCGTGGTGAGCATCGAGGCGAAGTTCGACAAGCTGCTCCCGGCGACGCAGTACGGGCCGCAGTTTCTGACCTACGTGCTGTGGGCGGTGACGCCGGAGGGCCGTGCGTCGAACCTGGGCGAACTTGAGGTGCAGGGATCGAAGGCCAAGGTGGACGCCGCGACTGATTTTCAGGCGTTCGCCATGATCGTCACGGCAGAGCCGTACTTTGCAGTCGCGCGGCCGAGCGACGTGGTGGTGATGATGAACGAGGTGCGGCCGGACACGATTGGGAACGTCGAGCAGGTGGACGCGAAGTTCGACTTGTTGCAGCACGAGGAATACGGCGCGGTGACGACGGGCGATTCGCAGCGGCTTGATCCTCGTATTCCGTTGAGCGTCTACGAGGCGCGCAACGCGGTGGCGATTGCGCAGGCAGCGGGCGCCCCGAAGTACGCCACGGACAGCTTCACGAAGGCCGTACAACTGTTGCAAGAGGCGGAAGACGCGCAAAAGCACAAAGCGGACAAGAAGAGCGTCGATATGGAAGCGCGTGAGGCGGTGCAAACGGCAGAAGACGCACGGTCGATCACCGAGAAGCGGATCGCGGACGAACGCGCGGACGAGGAGCGTAAGGCTGCCGAAGCGCGGGAGCAACAAGCGAAAGAACAAGCTGAAGAGGCCGAAAGGGCGAAGCTTGAGGCGCAGATTGAAGCGGCCAAGGCGGCGCTCGAGAAAGAACAGGCGGAGGCAGCGCAAGCGCAGGCACTGGCCGAACAGCAGGCGGCGGAAAAAGCCGCGCAGCTGGCAGCACAGCAGAAGTTACAAGCAGAAGCGGACGCGCAGGCGGCGCAGGCGAAAGCGTTGGCCGAGCAGCAGGCGGCAGCGAATGCGGCGCAGTTAGCCGCGCAACAGAAGGCCGAAGTCGAGGCAGAGGCGGAGCGCGCGAAGGAGTCGCTGGCAGCGTCTGAAAAGGAGAAATCCGAATTACGCGCACAATTGCTGAAGCAATTGAGCATGGTGCTGCAGACGCAGGATTCCATGCGGGGATTGATCGTAAATATGTCCGACGTGCTGTTCGACACCGGCAGCTACACGCTGCGCCCGGAGGCACGTGAAAAGCTGGCGAAAATCTCGGGCATTCTGATCGCGTATCCGGGACTGAAAATCCAGGTCGAAGGCTACACGGATAGCACCGGCAGCGTGGAATTCAACCAGCAGCTTTCGGAGGATCGCGCGGAGATGGTTCGCGAATACCTGATCGACCAACAGGTACCCGCGGGCTCGGTGACGGCGCAGGGCTTTGGCGCGTCGCAGCCGATCGCATCAAACAATACGGCGGAAGGAAGGCAGCAGAATCGCCGCGTGCAGATGGTGGTGAATGGCGACGCAATCGGCGACACAGTGAACAACCCGCCGGCGGCGGCCGAACAGACGCGTTAGCGTCTTAGCGGCTACCGGACGTAGCCGGACAAGGCCGGGCAAGGCCTCGAACGGGCACAACCCCTCCTGAAACGGGTGCCGGCCAAACCCGGAATCTCGTCGCACGGCTCCCATCGATAACTTTTTCAATTTTATTTTCTGAGTTGGGCTGGACAAGTTTTGCCGGTGTTCTTAGAATTGTCAGTTTGAATAAGATGCGGGATCAAGCCGGTTCAGGTCTGGTCGCGGCGAGATAGGCGAAGTCAGGTCATCGGGGCTAAGAAGGAAAATTGGCAATGATTGTTGGTGTTCCCAAGGAAAGCTTTCCGAGCGAACGGCGCGTGGCTCTGGTGCCGATGGTCCTAGCGAACCTGGCGAAAGCTGGGATGGAAGTGATCGTTGAGAAGGGCGCAGGCGTCGAAGCGGGCTATCCGGACCACGCTTATATCGACAAGGGCGCGAAAATCGTGCCGGACCGCAAGGCGCTGTTTGGGACGGCCGACATCGTTGTGCAGGTATTGTGCTACGGGTCAAACGAACGCGTCGGCCGAGCAGATTTGCCCTTGATGCGGCGGGATCAGGCGCTGATCGGGTTCATGCGGCCGATGGGGTCGGTGGATATTTTGCAGGAAATTGCGGCGACGGGCGTGACGTCGTTTTCAGTGGAGCTGATGCCGCGGACCACGCGGGCGCAGAGCATGGACGCGCTGTCGTCGATGGCCACGATCTGCGGCTATAAGGCAGTCCTGGTGGCGGCGGACATTCTGCCCAAACTTTTCCCGATGATGACGACCGCGGCGGGGACGATCACGCCTGCGCGCGTGCTGGTGATCGGAGCGGGCGTGGCGGGATTGCAGGCGATTGCTACGGCGCGGCGGCTGGGCGCGGTGGTTTCGGCATACGATTTGCGCCCGGCAGTAAAAGAACAGGTGCAGAGCCTGGGCGGAAGATTCGTTGAGCTGCCGATCGAGGCGTCGGGCGCGCAGGACGCGCGTGGGTATGCGACGGCGCAGGATGAAACCTTCTACGCGCGGCAGCGGGAACTGATGAAGCAAGTGGTTGGGCAAAGCGACGTGGTAATCAGCACGGCGGTGGTGCCGGGGAAGAAGGCTCCCGTCCTCGTGACGGCCGAGATGGTGCGCGGGATGGCGCCGGGATCGGTGATCGTGGACCTGGCGGCGGAGCGCGGCGGGAATTGCGAGCTATCGATCGCGGAAAAGACGGTGGTGGAGAACGGTGTGACGATTGTTGGCGAAATCAATATGGCCAGCCGCGTGCCGTATCATGCGAGCCAGATGTATGCACGGAACCTCACGGCGTTTTTGCTGCACATCGTGAAACAAGGTAAACTGCAGGTCGACACAGAGGACGAAATCACGCGCGAAACGCTGCTGACGCGGGGCGGAGAGATCGTACAGAGCCGGATTCGGGACTTTTTCTCGCTGCCGGCGGTTGCGCTGCAAGCATCTTCGAAGTAAGGAAAGGGAATCAGAGTGCCGCCGGATTTTTTATCCAATCTTTACGTGTTCGTTCTCGCGGGATTCCTGGCATTTGAAATCGTAAGGCGCGTTTCTCCTCTGCTGCACACGCCGCTGATGTCGCTGACGAACGCGCTGGACGCGATCGTGGTGGTGGCGGCGATCATCATCGCAGGACGGCACGAGTCGAGACTATCGGTCGTACTGGGTCTGATCGCCGTCGCGGCTTCCTTCAGTAACATGGTCGGCGGATTCTTCATCACCGACCGCACTCTGCGCATGTTTAAAGCCGGAAAAGCCAAACAATAATGAATAGCGTCCAAATCGCCCAAATCATGGACGCGACGTATCTGGTCGCGATCGTTCTGTTCATTCTGGCGATCAAGTGGATGAGCTCGCCGGCGACCGCGCGGCGCGGCGTGCTGGTGGCCGAAATCGGCGCGGCGCTTGCCGTGGCGGCGACGCTGGCCGATCCGCAAGTCACACAATACAAATGGATCGTGATCGCGCTGATCATCGGCGCGGGCGTTGGCATTCCGCTCGGCATGGTGAAGATGACGGCCGTGCCGCAGCGGACAGCGATGGCGCTGACGTTCGGCTCGCTTTCCGCGACGATGATCGGCATTGCGGAGTATTACGTCGGATACCCGCACGTGACGCGGTTCGAAATGGGCGAAATCTGCCTGGAAGTAATCATCGGGTCGCTGACGTTCACCGGCAGCCTGATCGCGGCAGGGAAGCTGCAGGAGATTCTTCCGCTGCGCCCGATGGTCTATAAGGGGCAGAATTTCGTCAGTCTTTCGATACTTGGCGCGGCCATTGTGCTGGCGATTGCGATGGTGGTGCATCCGAACCAGGGAATCCTATTCCCGATCATGATTGCCGTATCGCTGTTTTTCGGCATTTTGCTGGTGACGCCGATCGGTGGCGCGGACATGCCGACGGTGATTTCGCTGCTGAATTCGTACGCAGGCATTGCAGCGGCAATGCTGGGGTTCGTGCTGAACAGCAAAGTGCTCGTGGTGGCGGGCGCGCTGGATGGGTCCTCCGGCTTCATCCTGTCGGTAATCATGTGCAAGGCAATGAACCGGTCGTTCACGAACGTCATGTTCGGTGCGTTCGGGCAGGTGCAGGCTACGGCGGCCGTGCAAGGCGAACCACGGACCGTGCGCAGCGCGAGCCCGGAAGAGGCGGCGGAGATCCTGGGGGCGGCCAACTCGGTGGTGATCGTGCCGGGATACGGCATGGCGGTGGCGCAGGCACAGCATAAAGTGCGGGAGCTTTTTGACGTGCTAACGCGGAAGGGCGTGGATGTGACCTTCGGCATTCATCCGGTGGCGGGACGCATGCCTGGTCACATGAACGTGCTGTTGGCGGAAGCGGATATTCCGTACGACCGCCTGCGCGAGATGGAAGATATCAACTCCGATCTGCCGCAGACAGACGTGGCGCTGATCATCGGCGCGAACGACGTGACCAATCCTGGCGCGCGGACGGACACCGGCAGCCCGATCTACGGCATGCCGATTCTGGACGTGGACAAGGCGCGCACGGTGATGGTGATCAAGCGCGGTATGAGCCCCGGATTCGCCGGAATCGACAATCCTCTCTATTACATGGACAAGACGCTGATGCTTTTTGGCGATGCCAAGGCATTCGTCGGCGATTTGGTCCGTGAGCTA
>JASHWB010000262.1 GCA_030044295.1 Candidatus Acidiferrales bacterium | reverse complement strand
GCTATCAGCCAGCCAGGGCACGCAGCAACCCGCGGGCCAGCGGATGGCGAACGCCTAGCACTCGAAGCGTTGCGCCGCGTCTTCCCTCAACCCTCTATTCTAAACTTAAGATATATGCCGAAGGCTACTGCCGAGCTTTTCCGCTTACTTACCTAAGCAGGCCGTCCGGGGCTGCGGTCATCTCCGTGTTCCGCTGTGAAACGGCATAGTTGCTGTTTGAGACACATCTGAAAGACTTTCCGGCTTTTTCTCATCCTGATACATGCGAATCTACGTGCCAGTTCGGGGCGTTCTGAAGCGGGTCATCATCAGGT
This sequence comes from Candidatus Acidiferrales bacterium, assembly GCA_030044295.1. Lineage (GTDB taxonomy): Bacteria > Acidobacteriota > Terriglobia > Acidiferrales > UBA7541 > Palsa-295. Next base: position 3,807 of record JASHWB010000262.1, on the reverse strand, counting down.
TTGTGCGGCGTTGCTTATAAGGGGAAGCGGACTTTGGAGAACGCGGGCACGCAGTTGGGTGTGAGCGATCAGGGTGCGCAGTGCCAGAGTGTGCGCAGAAGCGCCAACGTGGTTTCGCGCGTCGTGGCGGATGAAGCCATAGTGGTCCCCATCCGGCGGGGCGTGGCCGATATGGACGCTATTTTCACGTTCAACGAGACCGGCACAGCTCTGTGGAACCTGATCGAGGCGAGCTGCAGCGCGGAGGAGATGCGAGAGTTTCTGCGAAAGGAATACGGATTGACGGTCGAGCAGGCGACGGCTGATACGGAGCGCTTCATCGCGGATTTGGCAGCAGCTGGACTTATTGAAGTCAATTAGGGTGGGGGACACGGCTTAGGCGGCCGCGGCTTGGGATGAACAGCGCTTCTTACGGAACCTTCAGCAAAGAACTGCACGAAAGGCAGTCCGGGCGGCGGACGCCAGCGCAGGTGTCGATCGAAGTTACGCGACGCTGCCCGCTCGAGTGCCTTCACTGCTATAACAACCTACCGATGGGCGACCAGGCGGCGCGCGCCCAGGAACTGACCTTCGAACAACATTGCAAGCTGTTGGATGACCTGGTTGAAGCTGGATCCTTGTGGATTCTCTATACCGGCGGCGAGATCTTCGCGCGCCCGGATTTCCTGAAAATTTATACCGAGGCGAAGAAGCGTGGATTCCTGATCACGCTGTTTACGAACGGTACGCTGATTACGCCGAAAATAGCGGACTATCTGGCGGAATGGCGTCCGTTTTCAATTGAGATCACGTTGTACGGCGGCACGCGAGAGACCTACGAGGCGTTGACGCGGATTCCGGGCTCCTACGACCGGTGCATACGAGGCATCCGCCTGCTGCTCGATCGCAAGCTGCCGCTGAAGCTGAAAACCGTCCCGACGAGGATCAATAAGCACGAAGTGTACGAAATGAAGCGGATGGCGGAAGAGGATTTTGGAGTGCAGTTCAAGTTCGATCCGCTCATAAACCCACGCATCGACTGTTCGCAAAGCCCGCTGGCTGTCCGACTGTCCGCGGAGGAAGCGGTCGAGCTGGATTTTCTGGACCGACGCCGCGAGAAGGAATACCGCGAGCTGGTCGAAAAACTGTTGGCTGCCGGACCGCCGAGCGCCGAGCAGGCGAAGAACGTTTATGGCTGCGGAGGCGGCAGCAGTAGTTGCGCGATCGATCCCGCAGGACGGATGAGTATCTGCCTCCTGTCGCATCAGGAGGGCTACGACATCCGCAGCGGAGGTTTTCGTGAAGGATGGGAAGGGCCGTTGCAAACAATTCGGAATAAGCCCAGTAAGGGGCCGACGATTTGCAGCCGGTGCCAGCTCCGCCCGATGTGCGGGATGTGCCCGGCGAACGGCGAGCTCGAAAACGGAGATCCGGAGAAACCGGTCGAGTTCCTTTGTCAAGTGGCGCACCTGAGGATGTACGCGCTGGGCCACGAGGTGCCGGAACACGGCAACTGCGCGAACTGCAAGCCGGGCGAAGCGCGGGAAGCGCTGCTCGCAGCGGCAGCGCGGATTCGGAAGTCGATGGCTGATCCATTGCGGTTTGAAATAGCAAAGGCGGAAGAGCCATTCAAGATTCTCCAAACGCACGAAACGTGCGGGACGGGCGCATGCACGTCTTGTGGGGCAGGTGCCCTGTGACGCGGCCTGGAGGCACAGACGAGATGCCAGACGAACGGCAGCACGATTCGGGAGCAGGAAAAGGGAAGGTTTACGAGCCGCCGCAAGTCACTCGGGTAACTCTGCGTCCGGAAGAGGCGGTGCTGGGCGCGTGCAAGACCGTGAGTATTTCCGGCGTCGGTTCTGGCAGCAATCCATGTGCATATCCGGTTCCTTGCCCGAACCCGGGTTCCTGACGATGGCGACGACCGATACATTGGTTCGCGCCGAAGGTGCGCAACTGAGCCCGCCGCAACTGGATCCGTTCCCGCTTGATTCGCGAGCCGGCAAGCGCGACTCGCTGGCTATCCGCGTAGCGGGGAACGTCCTGGGGCTGTTCGCCGAGCGCGGGCTGCAGATGGCCATCGGAGAAGAACTGAAGCAATTCGCCGTTGATCCGAATTCGGCGGACATCCGCATGAGCGTGGCGTGGACGGAAAAGCTGGATGTGCCGCGGCGCGAGCCGCAATTCGATTCCGGCGGGTTGTGGTCGGTATTCGACGAAGAGGGCGGATACCGGTTCGTTTTCTCCTCCCCATCGCTGGGCGCGGGTCCATATAAGGCGGCGTGGCTCGATTTCGAGTTCAAAACGGGCCGCCTGGATCTCTTCAGACCCTACTTCGACGCGAGACGTCCGGTTTACCCGCTCGAATATCCGCTCGATGAGCTGGTGATGATCCATCGCCTTGCGCGCGGCGAAGGCGTGGAGATACACGGTCTGGGCGTGGTGGACGGAGTGGGCCGCGGGCACCTGTTCGTTGGACACTCGGGGGCAGGGAAAAGCACTCTCGCGCGTCTGTGGCAGCAGGAACCCGGAGCGCTGATCCTGAGCGACGACCGGATCATTTTGCGCGAATGCGCGGGGCAAATTTGGATGCACGGGACGCCCTGGCACGGCGATGTGGGCGTTGCGTCCCCACAGGCGGCGCCGCTCCATCGAGCGTATTTGATCGAGCATGGGAGCCGCTGCGAGCTCATCGAACTGTCCAAGGCTCAGGCGGCGGCGGAATTCCTGGCGCGGTGCTTCGTGCCGCACTATTCGGCGGAAGCAATGGACTTCAGTCTTCAGTTTCTGGGACGCGTTGCACGCGAGACGCCGTGTTTTCTATTTAGATTTTTGCCCGACTGCAGGGCCGTGGAGGCGATCTGCCGTGCAGCTGCCTGATCGCGCAGAGCGCGCCGATTCGCGACTATTTGCCGCCGTGTGCGAGGCGGCGTTATGCGCGGGCGCACGTGTACGTTTCCGGGCCAATGGAAAGAGCATGCAGCCGAACGTGTTGGACGGAGACGTGGTGGAAATCGCTGCAATGCGGCAGGAGAACTTGAAGCGCGGAGACATTGCGCTCACTCGCAACGGGACGAGACTGCTGTTGCACCGCGCCGTGCGGCGCGATGCGGCGACGGGCGCTATCGTCACGCGCGGGGATTCGGCGATGGCGGACGACAAGCCGGTGGATGCGGTGTTCGGGAAGATGATGTCGATCGAGCGCGGCAACCGAAAATTGATGGAAACGCCGAGAAGGCAACTGATGCACGGGGCGCGCCGCCGCGGACGCAGGATCGGGCGCGCATTTTCGCTGCGGTCCAGTCGCTTGCGATCACTGGCCCTACCGGCTCTCTTCGTATTGCTGGGGCTGTTTGCGCACGCCCCGGCGGCGCGGGCGCAATTCACGATCACTAATACGGCACCCGTGAACGTGGCGCCGGGCGCTGCATTCACGTTAACCCAGGTGCTGACGGCGACGCGCACCTTTGACCCGACGGGCGGCCGCCCCGTGACGCTCACCCAAACGATACCCGCGAATACGACTTATACCGGGTACACGCTGGCGGATAATTCCGGCGGCAATTGGGCGTGTACTCCCGCAACGCCTCCTGCTCTCGCCGCGGGTAGCACCCTGACATGCACGGACACGGCTGGAGCGTATGCAGCCAACACAACCACGACGATCGGTATCATTCTGGTCGTGGGGTCTGCTACGCCGCTCGGCACCGTGATTACCGATACCGTGGATTTGAATCGTCCCGTCAGCAACGCGATGGCGACAACCACCGTGGCCCTCGCCGATCTCTCGTTGACGCAAGTTGCCTCGCCGACGACGGTTGCTGC
>JASHWB010000261.1 GCA_030044295.1 Candidatus Acidiferrales bacterium | reverse complement strand
AATTGCCTTCGTTTGAAACCGCGTCAATCAAACCGGATACGTTGCAAACGCCGCTGCTGGCGGGCCGGCTTCTACCAGGTATGCCGCTGGCGGGCGTTCAGCTATCCGGTGGCAATTTCACCGCGAGCACTATCGTGATGGCGTTGATTATGGATGCGTACGGCCATATGGACGGGTACGATCGGCCAGGATTTCTGAGCGCCGAGCAAGTTTTGGGAGGTCCGGCGTGGATCAGGACTGATTTCTACCAAATCAACGCCAAGGTGAGCGATTCCATCCTTAACGGCGAATGGAAGAGGATTTCGACTCCGCAACGGTTGAATGAAGCGATGCTGATGCTTCGCTCTCTGCTGATCGACCGCTTCAAGCTGCGAGTAGAGCACGAGACGAAGGTTCTTCCGATTTTTGAACTGGTTTTGGCGAAAAACGGCCCAAAGATCACCGAAGATAAAACCGACAACCGGCCTTGCCGAATGACTGGACCTCCAGGAGATGGTCCGCAGGAGCGCGGGCTCGACGTGACGTCCTGCCGTTTGAATGACTTCCTTGGGGTCATTGCGCTTCTCCCGGGGGCAAGCAGTCGACCGCTGGTGGACAAAACCGGTCTTCATGATGGGCGTTACAGCTTCCAGCTGCATTGGACACCGAGGCCTCCCGGAACGCCAAAGCCCGCCGAGCCATCAGGCTCACCGTTTCTCACCGCTCTACGCGAGCAGCTCGGGCTGAACATCGTATCGGCAAAAGCTCCCGTGGATGTCATCGTCATTGAACACATCGAACGACCAACTCCCAACTGATACGCCGCGAACGCGCCTTGGCAACGAAATGGAAACCCAAGAGCCGCGGAAGGGCACCAAGGCTCGAACTGCGAATACAGACGCGGAAGAACCGCAGACCTCGAAACCGGAGTTCTCTCGAAACGCAGCGCGTACCGACGCGTAAAGCACGACTCACGAGTCCGGGCTCAGGCGGGAAACAGATACCCGGAAAGCAGCCCCTTCAGTTCCGCGATCACTGCATCGCGCTCCGCCAGGTCCGGCTGCTCGAAAGCGTACGCGAAGAGCCGCTCGCCTGCCTCGACCGCGATGCGCAGCTTCAAGTCGAGGCTAGCAAGGTCGTTCATGCCGAGTGACTCGATCATGAACCGCTTCACAAGACCGGCGCCGCTGGCGTTGGGGTGCGCCTGCCGCCGCCTCGTGGCCACGCTGATCTGTCCGAATGCGATGGCGCGGAAATCCGGCCGTGATTCGAGAAATACGACGAACGCGTCGATTACGGTTGAGAGAAAAGCCGGACCATCGCTGAAATTTAGTGTCGCGATCCGCGACTCAAATTCCGCGCGGAACTCGTCCATGTGCCGGACGGCAATCGCGTCGATGATCGACTGCTTGTCGGGAAAGAATCGGTACAGTGCTCCAATCGAAAGGCTTGCCCTATGAGCGATCAGGCTCGTCGTGATCTCGTCGGTTGGCGCCGACGCGAGCAGCTCCGATGTCGCGCGGAAAATTCGCTGCACCGTCTCCTGGCTGCGCTCCTGAACGGGCCTCCTCCTGCCGGGAGGCGTGCCTAGGGCGGGTTCGATTCGCTGGCTCCGCGACGCTCTCGTATTGGAAATAATGTTCTTAGCCATGCCCGTGGTCGTTTCGAGACCGAAACGCGAAAGAGAGTTCGCTTTCTCGTAATTTATGATAATCTATCCCGTAGCACTTGGGAAAGCGGTATTTGAACGGGAGGTAGCTAAGGTGGGTGTTCCTGTATCGCAGATGTGGACGGTGGCGACCTACGTCATCGGCCAAAGAGTCAAAGGGCGCGCGCGCTATCCGCTGGTGCTTATGCTGGAGCCGCTCTTCCGTTGCAATCTGGCCTGCGCGGGCTGCGGCAAGATCCAATACCCGGCGCACGTGTTGAAGAAGAATCTTTCGCCGGAGGAATGCTTCCGCGCGGTCGAGGAATGCGGCGCGCCAATGGTGTCGATACCCGGCGGCGAGCCGCTGATGCACCCGCAGATCGCCGAAATCGTCGAGGGGCTTGTCGCGCGGAAGAAATACATCTATCTGTGCACCAACGCTCTGCTGCTGAAGGAAAAAATCGATCTCTTCAAGCCCAGCAAATATCTGACGTTTTCGGTTCATCTGGACGGCCAGCGCGAACACCACGATTTCTCCGTCTGCCGCGAAGGCGGCTTCGATCAGGCGCTCGAAGGCGTAAAGGAAGCGGTGAAACGCGGCTTCCGCGTTACAACCAACACCACGCTCTTTGACGGCGCCGATCCGAATTCTGTCCGCGCGTTCTTCGACGAGATGATGGAAATCGGCGTCGAGGGCATGATGCTTTCGCCTGGCTATTCGTACGAGAAGGCGCCCGACCAGCGGCACTTTCTGGGACGTGCGCGCACTCGCCGGCTTTTTAACGCGATTCTCTCCAATCGCAAGCCGAACTGGGTGTTCAACCAATCGCCGCTATTCTTGGAATTTTTAATGGGCAAGCGCAATTACGCGTGCACGCCCTGGGGGATGCCGACCTACAACATCTTCGGCTGGCAAAAGCCCTGCTATCTGCTTCAGGACGGCTATGCCGAAACGTTCTCCGAACTGATGGAATCAACCGAGTGGCAAAATTACGGAACCGAGTCCGGTAACCCGAAATGCGCCAATTGCATGGTCCACAGCGGATACGAAGCTTCTGCTGTAAACCACACGTTTGGATCGTTCAGCGGGTTTCTCTCTACCGTGCGTGCCACATTTTCGAAACGCTACGAAGATCCAAAAGCGCTCGATCTGCTCCGCGAGCCGGTGCGCCCCGTCCACGCATACATTCCCCTGGAACAGATTCAGAAGAGCACAGCGGCGCAGGAAGTACGCCAGTGAGTGGCGCGAATTCAGGACAGGACTCTGCAGATCATCCCAGAGGATCGGATGGTGCGAACGCCGAGACGCTCGAAGTCGCGCCTGGCGCGGCGCGCGCGCAGATCGAAGGCTGGACGCCTGAACTCGCGACTGCGGATGAATTGCGCGCGGCGCTCGATACCGCGTTCGGTTATCGCGGCGACGTGACCATCACTCTAAAGAATGGCGCGAAAATCGAAGGTTACGTTTTCGACCGCCGCAAAGGTCCGGCGCTCGAACGATCATTCGTGCGGGTGATGCCGAAGGATTCCGAGGAAAAACTTACGATCGCGTACTCCGATATCGCGGCGCTGGCGTTCAGCGGACGCGATACGGCCGCCGGCAAAAGCTGGGAAGCCTGGGTGCGCAAGTATTGGGAAAAGCGCGCCGCGGGCGAAAAAGGTATCGCCCTGCATCCGGAATCTCTCGAATAATTCGAGACACGCGCCGGTCCCGTCGGAGCGAAGCGCCCCCCAGCACAACAGCCGCTGTGAATGAAGGCTGAATCATCTTCCAAACGGAGCGGACAGAAAAACGAACGCGCCTTTCGCGGAGGCTGATGATTCGATCCGCGAAAGACGCGTTCCCGGACTCGCATGAGCTTTTAGCTTGGCGGTACTGCTACGCAGTTGCGTTCACGCCAATCGAACGCCGATGCTGAAAGCACTCCCTGCAATAGACGGGCCGCCCTTGCGTGGGCTTGAACGGAACGGTTGTTTCTTTCCCGCACTGCGAACAGACCGTTTTCGTTTCCACGCGTTGAACGGTTGCCGAAGCCACATCATGGCCCTGACCGCGAACCGCCTTGCAGGCCTTGCAGCGTTTCGGCTCGTTTTTGAAACCCTTGTCGGCGAAGAACATCTGTTCGCCGGCAGTAAACACGAACTCCGCCCCGCACTCCGAACACTTTAGGACCTTGTCATGGTATTCCATTCGCCGCTCCCGGCCGAGTTCGCACGGGGGACGAAGACAGAGAGCATGCTACGAGACGGCCGGCAAGCCCCTGCGAATTTCCGCGGGAACTTACCGGCTCCTCTGCCCCAGCGCTGACACACCGAAGCGCCGGGGGCCCCGAATTGGGGCGCCGGACTGCTGGGAGAGATGCCCGTTGAAATGGCCGCCTAGTCCTGCTCACGCCGCTGCTTTTTACGGAGACGCTTACGCGAGAGGGCTTCCTTGGCACGGCGCCTTTCTCCGGGCTTCATGTAGTAGCTGTGTTTTTTGATCTCCTTGATAATGTCCTCAGCCTGGACTTTTCTTTTGAAGCGGCGGAGAGCGTTTTCCAGGGATTCACCCTCTTGGATGACAACTTCTGCCACGCGTATTCACCCCCGTTTCCCCTATTGTGAAATGTCGATCGGATCGCTGCTTAATTCTATCCGGATCGTTGCGAACCGGCAAATTCTTCCCCTTTCCTATCGGAGCCTACCCCATAAGTCAAGATTTAAATCGATTACAGGGCTTTTGCCGGGAGCGCGATAACGGGTTGGTTAAGCGCGG
>JASHWB010000260.1 GCA_030044295.1 Candidatus Acidiferrales bacterium | reverse complement strand
GAGTCAAGAGCGCGTTTTAGTGGCGGGCGAGAATAAAAGCGGCCGCGCTGAAGCGTGGCGCTACATTAAAAGTGTGAGCGCCTCGAACGCAGATGGCGCGTTTACCGGCTCATGGCAACGGGGCGCAATGCCGAAAAGCACGGCGTGGCCATGCGGCATAAAGCCGCGATATAGGAGATGAATTTGGCGCGACCGATCATCACGCTGACTACTGATTTTGGGACGGGCGACTATTTCGTCGGCGCGATGAAGGGCGTGATATTGAGCATCAATCCCGATATCGAGATCGTGGACATCACGCACAACGTGCTACCGCACGACATTCTCGACGGCGCGCTGACGATCGGCCAGACATACAAATATTACCCGCCGAAGACGATTCACGTGGTGGTGGTCGATCCGGGCGTGGGCGGCGCGCGGCGCCCGTTGCTGGTAGCCGGCGATCAGCATTATTTTGTTGGGCCGGATAACGGCGTGTTCTCCTCGGTGTACGAGCACTCGGAAGCCCTGCATGTATGGAACGTGATTTCCGAGCACTATTTCCGCCAGCCGGTGAGCACCACGTTTCACGGTCGCGACGTTTTTGCCCCGGTCGCTGCGTGGCTTACGAAATCATGGCAACCGTCGTCCTTCGGCGAGGCAATTACAGATTTTGCCCGCTTCGCGATGCCGAAACCGAAAGTGAACGGTAATAGCGTGAAGGGCGTGGTGCTGCGCGTCGATCATTTCGGCAATTTGATCACGAATTTGACTCCCGCGGACGTGCCCGCGCTCGCCAAGGCTGACGCGAAATTCACAATCAAAGCCGGGAGCGGCCAAATTACGAAGGTGGTGCCAACGTTCTCGTTGGCCGCGGCGGGCGAAGCCGTCGGCGTGATTGGCTCGACGGGGCATCTTGAGATTGCGATGAACAAAGGCAACGCGTCGAAAGCACTAGGCGCGCTGCGCGGCGCCGAAGTGATCGTGGAGTTGAGCTAGCGAGCAGTTCCCTCCTGAAACTCCAGCGGCAAAAGCAGATTCCTCTCCGCCCGCCACGGCGAACTCCTCGGAATGACACGCGTTTTTTTTGCATTGACGATTTGCGGAGCCGACGGAAGTCGCAAACCGAATTATCGCGGGCGCGGGGCGCGGACCGCGGCGGCGTGCGCTTTATTCTGCTCCGTCGCTACGTGCGCGTGGACGGCTGTGGCCGCGGAAGATCCGCTCAAAGGTGCTGCGCCGCCCGATAGGACGTCTGACGGGAGCTGCAGCCGCTTGATCTTCACGCGCGAGACACGCCGCCGGTCCATGTCCATCACCGTGTAGCGGTAGCCGCCTTCTTCAAAGCTTTCGCCGCCACGGGGAATGAATCCCAGCCGGGCCAGCACGAAGCCGGCCACGGTGGAATACGCGGGATCCTCCGGCACGGAGATGTTGAACTGCACCTCCAGATCGCGGACGTTGGTTGCGCCGTCGAAAATCATCGACCCATCCGGCAGCGTCAGCGGGCGCTCCACCACGTCGAATTCGTCGTGAATTTCCCCGATCATCTGTTCCAGGATATCCTCGAGCGTGGCGAGTCCGAGGATGCTGCCGAATTCGTCCACCACCATAGCCATGCCGACGCGACGTGCCAGAAGTTCACGAAGCAGTTCGCTGGCCGGTTTGGTCTCCGGCACGATCGCCACTTCGCGCAGGAAATTCGTCAGGTGGAAGTCGGTAGCCTCGCCTTCGTGCGGGCGCGAGCGGTCGAGCAGCGCCCACATCACGTCTTTCAAATGGACGAAACCGATCACGTGGTCCAGCGAGCCTTCATAGACGGGGATGCGCGAGCGCTGCGTGGTAGCGAACATCTGCATGGTGTCGTCGATCGTGGCGTCAACCGGCAGCGCGTGAATATCCGGCCGCGGAATCATGATTTCGCGCACTTGCACCTGGCGCAGCTCCAGCGCGTTCTGAACGAATTTCGCCTCCGATGCAGGCAGCACGCCTAAATCGCGCACCTGCTGGATCATCACCTGCAGCTCTTCGATCGAGCGCACCAGCGTGTGGCTTTGCGGCGAAAGAATGCCCAGCGCGCCGACGAACTTGTCGGAGAAGCCGTCGAGAAAGTCGATGGCCCAACGGAAGGTGTGCACGAACCAATAAAACGGACGCGCGATCAGCAGGGCCACGCGTTCCGCGCGCGCCAGGCTGAGCGCCTTGGGCACCAGCTCGCCGAACACCACCTGCAAGATCGTTAGGAGTCCGAAGACGATCACGATCGCCGCGGCGTGCTCCACGATGGTGGCCCAGCGCGGCGTCATTTCGTTGACGAATGGCTGCAGGATCGAAACCAGCGTCACTTCGCCCAAGTAGCCGAGCGAAAGGCTGGCGACCGTGAGGCCCACTTGCACGCCGGAAACCACGCGACCGAGATCGCTCAACAAGCTTTCGACGATCTTCGCGCGCGGATCGCCCTGCTGCACGAGCTGGCGGATCCGCGACAGACGCACCGCGACCAGCGAAAACTCCGACGCGGAGAAGAACGCGTTCGCGCCAATTAGTAGAAATATGCCGAGAATCTGAATGGCGGTCATGGCGCGGGAAATGTGGCGGAATCACCTGCAGTCAGCGACATTACATCCGGGCGCGCTTCGCCGCATTGCGGCGCGGGCGTGCAGGCGAACATCAAGAGGGACTGCATAAGCTGCGATTTTATCAGGATGCCATCTTGAGCGGGTGAGCGCGACACCGGGTAGGAACTAGGGAGCAACGGCGAGGCATACACTCTGCGGCAACAAAAAAGCTCCTAAGCCGTCGCGCTTTCTTTTCCTCGCCCCTTAGCGGGGCGTCAGCGCAGGCAAGCTTAGGAGCCTAGAGACTAAACGGTGAACGAGCTGCCGCAGCCGCAGGTGCTCTTCACGTT
>JASHWB010000259.1 GCA_030044295.1 Candidatus Acidiferrales bacterium | reverse complement strand
TTCTACGTACCAATTGCTCGCCATCGCTCGCCACTCGCTTACCAAAGGGCGGAACACCCAATCAACCTTGCGCAAGTCTAACTTGCTGAAAACAAAAGATGTTACAAAACAAAGGGCGGAATGTCCCGGTGCATTTGTTTTTCCGCGAAACGGAGCCTGCGCGGCGGCAAATTTCGATAGAATGATGCTTCGGCCATCAATCCAGGCAGGTTCTGTGGGCGCACAGCGCGGCCACGGAGTTCACCGAATGCACTCGGACCACAAATTGGCTGACGAGCGTTCCAATCTGCTACGCAGGGCTCGGCGGATCGTGGTTAAGCTCGGCACTTCCACGGTGACCGGCGACGAGGGCGAATTTTGCCACGCGCGTGTTGAGCCTATCGTGCGCTCGATCGCCGCGCTTCGGAAATACGGACGCCAAGTGGTGCTCGTCTCGTCCGGAGCTGTCGGGCTGGGTCGAGGCTGGCTTGGCCTGCATCGCTCGCGCCTGGACGATCTCGTCACCAAGCAAGCATGCGCCGCCGTCGGTCAGAGCCTCCTGATGGACGCATACAAGGAGCTTTTCTCCGCGCAGGAAACTAAGATCGCGCAGGTGTTGCTCACGGAAGAGGACTTCACCAACTGGCGCCGCTACTCGAACCTGCGCCAGGCAATGGATAAGCTGCTCGGGTTCGATGTGGTTCCCGTCGTCAACGAAAACGACACGGTTTCGACGGCAGAATTGGAATCGCTCGCTCCCGGTTCGCGCACGCCTGCGTTTAGCGACAACGATCGGTTGGCCGCCCTGGTGATGAGTGGCCTGGAGGCCGACGCCCTGGTGCTGCTTACCAACGTCGATGGACTGCTGCGCCAGGCCGGACAGGAAATTGGCACCGCTGCGCTCGATGACGACAACAATGATCGTTCGCACGTGATTGGCATCGTGCAGCAGATCACACCGGAGCTGAAGGCACTCGGCAGCGGCCCCTCAGCCAGCGGCCGCGGCGGCATGCGTACGAAACTCGAAGCTGCGGAAATCGCCATGAATTGCGGAGGCATCGCTGTAATCACCAATGGCAACGATCCGCGCATCCTCGACCGCATTTTTTCCGGCGAGCCGGTTGGCACTGCGTTTCTGCCCGCCAAGCGCATGCGCGGCAAGCGCCGCTGGATCGCCTACGCAGCGGACGTCCGCGGGCGCGTGGTCGTTGATGCGGGCGCGCATCGCGCGATCACCCAGGGCAAGGCCAGCCTCTTGGCTTCTGGAGTCGTCCGCGTGGAAAATCATTTCGCGCCCTTGGACGTGGTGAGCATCGTCGATGCCGAAGGTCGCGAATTTGCGCGCGGAATCGCCAATTGTGCGAGTGAAGAGGCGGAAAAATTTTCGTCGAAGCGTGGGACCCGCGGCGCTAGGCCCCTTGCAGGCGCTCCGGTGCTTGTCACTCGCGATAATATTGTGCTATTGCAAAACGCGGTGCCGGAACTATGAGCCAGCCATCCATCGCGCCACTTGAATCAAGCGCCGCGTCCGTTGTGTCGATAGCAGAACGCGCCCGCGCCGCGTCCCGCGCCGTTGCCCGCCTTTCTGTCGAAGCGCGCAATCAGGTCTTGCTCGCCGCCGCGCAGGCGATCGAGAGCAACGCGCGGCGAATACTCGAAGCGAATGGCCGCGATTGCCGCGCCGCCGAAGATCTCGTCGCTGCTGGCAAGATGACTTCCGCGATGTTGGCGCGCCTGCGGGTCACTGAGCGGGGCGTCGAGCAAATGGCGCGGCAAGTCCGCGAAGTCGCCTCGTTGCCCGATCCCTTGGGCAGGCGATTAGCCGCGACGGAACTCGACACTGGCCTTGTTCTCGTCAAGGAATCGTGCCCGCTCGGCGTCGTTGGCGTGATCTTCGAATCGCGGCCCGACGTGGTGCCGCAGCTTGCTTCGCTCGGATTGAAATCCGGCAACGCCGTCATCATGAAGGGCGGCTCGGAAGCCGCCGCTACCACCGAAGCACTTGTTGCCATCTGGCGCGAATCGCTCGGGAAATTTCCAGACGTGCCCGCCGACTCGGTCACGCTGCTGCAAACCCGCGCGGACGTGCTGGATTTGCTGGCGCAAGACCAAAACGTCGATCTGATCATTCCGCGCGGCTCCTACGAACTGGTTCAGTACGTTATGCGCAACAGCCGCATTCCCGTGCTGGGACACGGCGAAGGTATCTGTCACGTCTACGTGGACCGGGCCGCTGACATGGACAAGGCCGTGGCGATCTCTTACGACGCAAAAGTCCAATATCCCGCCGTATGCAACGCAGCGGAAACGCTTTTGATTCACGAAGCCATCGCGCGCGAGTTTTTGCCGCAGATCGTGGCCAAGCTGAAGGGAGCGGGCGTGGAAATTCGCGGTTGCGCCAAGACTCTGGCGTTTCTGCCGGGCCAGGGCATTATTCCGGCAACTGACAAAGACTGGCGCACGGAATATTCGGCGCTCATTCTCTCGATCAAACTTGTCGTGAATCTCGAGGAAGCCATCGATCACATCAATCGCAACGGTTCGCACCATACAGATGCGATCGTGACCGAAGATAGCCAGGCCGCGGCGAAGTTCCTGAACGAAGTCGATTCAGCCGGCGTTTTTCAGAATGCGTCGACGCGATTTGCCGATGGCTTTCGCTACGGATTCGGCGCCGAAGTGGGGATCAGCAACGGCAAGTTGCATGCGCGCGGCCCTATGGGACTCGAAGGGCTGACCACGTACAAGTACAAGCTGTACGGCAATGGGCAGGTGGTCGCGGATTACGTGAGCGGGAAGAAGCACTTTACTCACCGTCCCTTGCAATAGCAGCTTGCCAAATCGAGGCGCGTGTTCCGTCCTTTCCCGCGCCACTCAAGCTAACAAAGACACGGGCTGAGATGCGCGAAGAAGATAGACTGCAAGCAAACGCCGACCGGCTGGAGAATTGGAAGCGATGGGGACCCTACCTCTCCGAACGGCAGTGGGGCACGGTTCGCGAGGACTACAGCCCCAACGGCGACGCCTGGGACTATTTCCCGCACGACCACGCGCGCTCGCGCGTCTACCGCTGGGGCGAGGACGGAATCGCGGGCATATGCGACCGTCACCAGCACATCTGCTTCGCCATCGCGTTGTGGAATGAAAAAGATCCGATCCTGAAAGAGCGCCTGTTTGGCCTCACGAACCGCGAAGGAAATCATGGCGAAGACGTAAAAGAGTATTACTACTACCTGGACGCTACGCCCACCAGCTCGTATCTGAAATATCTCTATAAATATCCGCAAGCAGAGTTTCCATACGATCACTTGCTAACCGAAAACGGGCGCCGCTCGCGCGAGCAGCCCGAATACGAACTGATCGATACCGGCGTATTCGGCGGGAACCGCTACTTCGACATCTTCGTGGAATATGCCAAGGCCACGCCGGACGATATTCTGATCCGCATTACGGCGTGGAATCGCGGGCCGGAAGCGGCCATCCTGCACATCCTGCCGACGATTTGGTTTCGTAACCGCTGGTCGTGGGGCGAAAACTATTTCCCGCCGAGCGCCAAGCGTATCGACGGTCCTTCCGGCGCCGAATTGATCGCGCTTGAGGAATACCGCTACGGCCAAAGATGGCTGCTGATCGAAGGCTCGCCGGAATTGCTCTTCACGGAAAACGAAACGAACGACGAGCGGTTGTACAAGGCCAAGAACGCCACGCCGTTCGTCAAAGACGCGTTCCATCGTTACCTAATCCAGCGAGAGAAGTCAGCCGTGAACCCGGCGCTCAAGGGAACCAAAGCCGCGGCGCACTTCGCGCGTTCGATTCCCGCGGGAGGAAATTGGTCGCTTCGGCTGAGGCTGCTGGACCGCAACCCGGCGACGAATTCCGGACCGGCCGAGGAGTTCTTCGGCGCTCAGTTCGATGCCATCTTCGACCAGCGGCAAAAAGAGGCCGACGAATTTTACGCGTCGAAAACAGGCGATGCGAAGAGCGAAGAGACCAAGCGAGTCCAGCGGCAGGCTTTTGCGGGGCTGCTGTGGGGCAAGCAGAGCTATCACTACGACGTGGCGCGCTGGTTGGCCGGGGATCCCACGCAACCCAAACCTGACCCCATTCGGCGGCTCGGCAGGAACCACGAATGGACGCACCTCTACAACGCTGACGTGATTTCCATGCCCGACAAGTGGGAATACCCGTGGTACGCGTCGTGGGACCTGGCCTTCCACTGCGTGGCCATGTCTCTGATCGATCCGGACTTCGCGAAGGAGCAGCTCGTACTGCTGCTGCGCGAGTGGTATATGCACCCTAACGGGCAAATTCCCGCGTACGAGTGGAATTTTTCGGACGTGAATCCGCCGGTGCACGCGTGGGCAGCGTGGCGCGTTTATCGCATCGAGGAGCGCATCAAAGGGAAGGCGGACCGCGCATTTCTAGTGCGCGTTTTTCACAAATTGCTTTTGAATTTCACCTGGTGGGTGAACCGCAAAGATCCCGGCGGCCGGAATGTGTTCGAGGGCGGATTCCTGGGCCTCGACAATATCGGAATTTTCGACCGCTCCGTGCCGCTTGGCCCCGGCATGTTCGTCGATCAATCGGACGGCACCAGCTGGATGGCGATGTTCTGCCTGGACATGCTGGCTATCGCGACGGAGCTCGCGCGGCAGGATCCGGCGTACGAAGACGTGGCCAGCAAATTCTTCGAGCACTTCGTTTATATCTCGCAAGCCATGAACAATATGGGCGGCGCGGGAATCGGTCTGTGGGACGAGCAGGACGGTTTCTATTACGACGTGCTGCACACCGGGCAGAACGTATGCACTCCGATCCGGGTGCGATCGATGGTCGGGCTGATTCCGCTTTTTGCCGTCGAGACGATCGAGCCGGAAGATCTGGCGCGCATGAAGAATTTCTCAAAGCGGATGCAGTGGTTTCTGGACCATCATCCGGACTTCGCCGCGCACGCCGATTTGAGCCGGCGCACCGACCGTGGGCCGCGGCTGCTCCTCACGATCGCCAATCGCCAAAAGCTGGAGCGCATCTACCGCTACGTTTTCGATGAAAACGAATTCCTGTCGCCTTACGGAGTGCGCGCGCTTTCGAAATTCCACAGAGATCATCCGTTCAAGCTGGCCGTGGATGGGCAAAACCATTCGGTTGATTACGAGCCGGCGGAATCGACCAGCGATCTTTTCGGAGGAAACTCGAACTGGCGCGGGCCGGTGTGGTTTCCCATGAATTTTCTGCTGATCGAATCGATGCAGCGCATGCACTACTATTACGGTGACGAATTCCAGGTGGAATTTCCGACGAAGTCGGGACGGAAACTTTCCTTGTGGGACGCGGCCAGCGAAGTCTCGCGCCGGCTGATCGACCTGTTTCTGCCTCAGAATGGGCGGCGGCCTGTACTCGGGGACGTAGACCTATTTCAGAACGATCCCTATTGGCGCAACCTGATTCCGTTCTACGAGTATTTTCATGGCGAGACGGGCAAAGGTCTCGGCGCGAGCCATCAGACCGGATGGACGGCGTTGGTGGCCAAGCTGATCGAGCAGAGCGGCCTTTGATTCTGGCGCGCTGCCGCTGGCCCGAGATAATTCACTTCACCGCTTCGCGCTTTCCTAGCAGTGGCTGCTCGACCAACTCAATCAGCACTCTGCGTCTTTGCACGGCCGGAACGAGGAAGAAATTCACACGCGTGCCATCGGCGCCGGTGCGAGTGGCGGCGTACACAGGTGAGATTCCGAATCGGGTACGAAGAATCTCTGTTGCGCGATCGACGTGCGTGACGGCGATTTCCACCTGCTGAACGCCCTCGCCGGATTTTTCGAGGAAGCGGGCAATGGCTCCCGCGCTGCCGGGCGCGGCTGTGGTCAGAACATCAATTCGCGCGCCGCTAGGGAATTCCAGTTCGAACTCACGGGCGTCCTGATCCGGCGGAACGGCGGCCAGGCGCGGCGATCCGCATGCCGCTCGAATCCTTTCAAAGTTTGCAGGCTGAACGGCGAGGCCAACCGTCAAATCAGGAACTCCAGCGCGGTCGCGAACAACGCATGTGGCGAACTCCGGATCGAGGAACCAGGATTGCGTAGCAGCGTTTGCCAGTTCGCATCCATGCCGGAAAATCGCGGCGCCGGCACTTTCCCGCGCGCCCGGATCGGCATCGCTCAATGCGCGGACCAGCGGTGCGAGTTCATCTGCTGCGAGTGGGCTCATATCCGCGGTGCTCGCGCTGTGAAATATTTCGCGAGCCAGAATTTACGGCGTGTCGGGCGATGCTTGCACGCTATTCACATTTGACAGTGCAATGGATGCGGTGCGGCCGGGAAGGACGGTTACGGGAACGTCCCATTTCAGGTGCACATCGCCAACCTCGGCGGCCACGTCGAGCGTGCTGATCCAATATCGGCCTGGCGGAATATCTTGCAGAATGGCGTGGCCCTGCAAGTCGGTTTGCGCGCGCGCGACCAGGTACTTCGACTGCGCCACGTCGAGCGCGCGGCGATGAATTTCCGGAATGCGCCGGGCGAGGAGCATATTCCAGCGTGGCCCGGGATCGACGTCCGTCAGGCTGAGATCGAGTCCGTTGAGGGTTTGCGGATTCGTGGCGATGTAGTGCAAAAGCGTCTCGCGGTACTCGTCCGCCTCTCTCTTGAACTTGGCCGGATTTTTTTCCTCGTCGGAGGCTTTGTATCGCGGTTTGGGGAAAGCAATGGACTGGTCGCCGGCATTTCGTTCCATGTAGGCGCGGCGGAATTCGGGAACGTCGAGCACGCCAGCGGGAGTGAGCTTATGAAGGAAATCCTCGCCGGTCAGCGAAACGCAATGATTTTTCTTCATCCAGGCTCTTAACTCCGGCGATACGTCGAGTTTGGCAATGAAGGCGTCCATATCAGGCTTGGGGTTGGATGCTTCCGTGTCCGCTTGAATCTGCTCGAAGCTTTTGCTGAGGAGAAAGAACGGAAATCCGCGCACCGGCTCCTGCAATCCGCCCGAAGGGGTTCCAGTAGCGATGAATTGAATGGTGCCGTCTTGCGCTGTGGCGAGAGTCGCGACTGTAAATGTTCCGGCGCAGAGGCACGCCAAAATGCACACCGCTCGTTTCATCGCGGCCATCGTAACAGAAGCGGGAATGCGCGGGCGCAGCAGATTTGCGCTGAGTTGACGCGAGAGGAAAGGGCAATCGGAGCGTTCGAAGCGACGGCTAAAAGAGCTGGAATGTGACTTCGATAAGCTGCCGAACGGCTGCAGGCTTGCCATCCGGACCCAGAGCCGGGCGCAGGCGCCAGGTGCGGACCGCTTGAATGGCGTTCTCATCCAGGCCGTACCCGAGGCCTTTGACTACGGTGATATCCGTGACGCGGCCGTCGGCGGTGATCACGCCCATAAGCTCGACCAGCCCCTGAATTTTAACCTTCATAGCCTCGTCGCTGTATTCAGCGTGGGGGCAGTACAAGCACTGCGCGTATCCGTAGCCGCCGCTGCCGGCATTCGGCATACCGCCGCCAGTGTTCCAGCCCTCGCCGGGGCCGAGACCGGCGCCATTGCCGTTGCCCATCCCATTGCCGCGGCCATTGCCCATGGAATCGTTACTAGAATGCGCCAGCGGATCGCCCCACGTGGGCAGTTTGGGATCGGGCATTTTGATGTCCGGGTTGCCCAGGATTGTTGGCGCCATGGCGATCTTTGGATGCGCCGGCGGATTGACCATCGGCCGCGAGAATTGCGTCCAAGAAAATTTGGGAGGAGTGCCTCTGCTCGCAGGCTTTAAGTCGTGCTGGCCGCCACCGCCGCCAGCTTTCAGCTTCGCCGGCTTGAGATACGGGGCGATTACGTTGTCGAGCTGGGTGATGTCTACTGGAGTCTGCTTGATTGCTGGCGGCCGCAGCCCAAGCAGCAGCGGGACCAGAACGATCGCCGCGATCACCACGGCATGTACGCCGACGGAAACCGCTTGCATGCGCGAAAACTGCTCGTTCTTCGACCAGATTTCCTTCACCTGAACGGGTTTACTGGTGGTTTGCAGCGGCGGAAGCTTTGGCGGTGAGATCAGGTCGCGCAGGTTCTGCCAGAACCCGACATGCGCGCCCCAGTTCACCAGCAGGTCGGACTTAACGGCGCCTTTGGGCCCCGAGTGGAAGAGCTCCTTGATATTATCGCCGAAGCTGCCGCCGAAGCCGGGCATTGCGAATGCGGCAGGCGTCCCCGGGCGCATCTTCACAGGACGCTCGGTGAGAAAATCCTTGAGATTCGACAAGAGGCTCTTCAGGCTGGATTCACGCGCAGGCGAGCGGTAACGCCCAAGCTGGAGGGTCGGACCCCCGTTCGTACTTCCGGCGTCGTTGGTTCTGGCGCCAAACTCTGGCATTTGCAACTCCGGCCCCTCCCGCATTTAGACGCAAGGGTACGGGAAAGGATGCCCAGCCTTGGGCTGGCTGACAGACCCCTGTCGGTCAGTGTAACATACGACGAGTGACGGGAATTTCCGGTTTCCAACGCGTGTAGAGACAGGAAAACGCGCCTCTTTCCGCACGATCCGGGCGAAAGGCTTCTCACTCGTAAATGGCAAAAACCCTCGACTCGAAGAGCACTCTTAATCTGCCGAAGACGGATTTTCCGATGAAGGCCAAGCTGCCCGAGCGCGAGCCCGAGCAACTGGCTGAATGGGAGCGGATGGGTATTTACGGGCAGATTCTGGAGTCGCGCGTGGGCGCGCCGCTTTTCGTGCTTCATGACGGGCCGCCGTATCCGACCGGTGAGATTCATCTGGGCACGGGACTGAACAAGACGCTGAAAGACATGGTAGTTAAGTCGAAAACCATGGCCGGATTTCGCGCGCCATACATTCCTGGCTGGGATTGCCACGGGCTGCCGATCGAGACGCAGGTGGAGAAGAAGCTGGGCGGGAAGACGTCCAAGGTGGCCCCGGCCGAATTTCGGAAAATGTGCCGGGGGTTCGCGGCGCGTTACGTGGAGATCCACAAAGTCGAATTCAAGCGGCTAGGCGTGTTCGGCCAGTTCGACAAGCCGTATCTGACGATGAATCCGCACGACGAGGCGTGCATCGCCGAGGCATTCATCGATTTTCTGGAGAAGGGCTACATCTATCGCGGGCTGAAGCCAGTTTACTGGTGCATCCACGACCGCACGGCGCTGGCCGAGGCGGAAGTAGAGTACGAAAACCACACCAGCCCGTCGATTTGGGTGAAATTTCCAGTTGTGCAGGGGCCAAAAACGAGCGCGTTGGGCGAAGGAGTGAGCGCCCTGATTTGGACGACCACTCCATGGACGCTGCCGGCGAACCGTGCGCTGGCGCTTCATCCGAGCTTCGAGTACGTGGTGGCCGAAACCTCACACGGGAAGCTTTTGATGGTTCGGGAGCGCGTCCGCGCTTTGTCGGAGGAATTGCAGATCGAAGTCTTGCATGTACGAGGAGGATGGAAAGGAAGTGCATTCGAAGGCGCGCAATTCCAGCACCCGTTTCTCGATATGCGCGTGCCGGGCGTGCTGGCTGACTACGTGACGCTGGACGCGGGGACGGGAATCGTTCACACAGCGCCGGGTCACGGCGCGGACGACTTTCGCACCGGGCAAAAGTACGGATTAGAAGCGTACGCGCCACAGGACGACGAAGGCCGGTTCAAAGAAGGGTTGCCGGAATACAAGGGCAAAACCGTCTGGGAAGCGAATCCGGCGGTGATCGAGCTGCTGCGCAAGCGCGAGATGCTCGTTGGCGAAAAGAAGATTACACACAGTTATCCGCATTGCTGGCGCTGCGACAATCCAGTGATTTTCCGCGCCACGGAACAGTGGTTCATCGGGCTCGATCGCGACGAATTACGTCAGCGGGCGCTAGCCGAAGTCGAAAAAGTGAAATGGCTGCCGGAATGGGGGCGCGAGCGTATGCGCGAAATGATCGCGGAGCGTCCGGATTGGTGCATTTCGCGGCAGCGCTTCTGGGGCGTGCCGCTGATCGTGTTCTATTGCGACGCTTGCGGCAAGCAATTGACGGATTACCATGCGCTGCGGCACGTGATTCCATTTTTCGAGCGCGAGGGCGCAGACGCTTGGTACACGCATTCCGCGGAGGAATTGCTGCCGCCGGGAACGAAATGCCC
>JASHWB010000258.1 GCA_030044295.1 Candidatus Acidiferrales bacterium | reverse complement strand
AGCCAACATCTTCAAAGAAAAACAGAATCAGAGAATGCGGAAAAAACGGACGAGGAGGAAACTTCATGAAAAAGCTATACTTCCGACCGCTAGGCCCGGCTACTTTTTCCGCCATAATTCGTTCGCGGCTGTAGAACTGCGGGACCGCCGGCGGCATTCGGTCAAGCTGGGGAAGCAGGCTGAGTACGCTCGCTGGTACCTGCCGGCCGAGAACCTCGTGGCCACTATCATCCACCATGAAATTTCGTATCGAGTCTCGTTGCTCGAGCGAATCGATATACTGGATGGCCGCGGGAATTCCGCGGTGTTCGAGAATATCCGCTTCGTGATGAGAGCGGAGTTCTAGGGGCAGCTCGTATTTATTGCGCAAACGCGCATCTTCCGTCGATCGGGATTGCGTCAACGCCGCGGAGGTGACCAGCGCCGCACTCATCACGATCATTCCGATCCAAAACCAGAGGAAGATTTTGAAAAAAAGTCGTTTCATATGAACTCGTGCTAAACGCTAACAGTCTGACAACACGTAAAGATATCCGATGCCGCGCACGCCCTTAATCCGTTCCGTGCCATCACGTCTCGGGCCGAGTTTCTTCCGCAGATTGCTTACGTGGGTATCCATGCTGCGGTCAAACGGAGAAAACTCACGGCCAAGGACGGACCTTACCATTTCCTCGCGTGAGAGCACAGATCCGGCTGACCTGAGAAACAGCTCCAGTAAGTCGAACTCGACGGTAGTGAGGTCGAGATTCCGTCCGCCGCGCTTAGCACTTCTTGATCCTTTGTCGACCTCAATGTCTCCCAAGGAGATTCGTTCAACAGCAATCGGTCCCAGACTTTGCGGATCGGGCCAGGCTCTTCGTAGCACGGCATCGATCCGAGCCGAGAGTTCCCGTGAGTTAAAAGGTTTCGGCAAGTAATCGTCCGCGCCCATTTCAAGTCCCAGGATGCGGTCTTGATCGTCGCCCCGCGCGGTGAGCATCAGCACAGGCACGCGCGACTCGGTGCGTACGCGGCGAAGGACCTCGAATCCCTTGATGTCCGGCAGCATTACGTCGAGTACGACGATAGAATAAGTTCCCGAGAGAGCCCGCTCAACTCCAAGTAAACCAGAGTGAACGCACTCGATCTCAAAGCCTTCGCGCGCGAGGTATTGCGACAGGAGTTGACATAGTTCCACGTCGTCGTCTACCACCAAGACGCGTTTCCTTGATGCTGTTCTGATGGTGTTCACACCTGCGCTCACTTCGACTCTTATGCGATTGTCCCCGGGTCTCAAGAAGCGCGATTTCGTGGCCATGTTACTCACTCGGTTCCGCAAAGTGCGTCAAGATTGGTGAATTCACGAGCATCTGTCTTTACAAAACTTTGCGATTCGTGAACGCAACTCGACCTTTGGCAGTATCACCATATTGTAGCCTTCCTGCGGACACTTTCGTCATAGGCAACGTCGTCACGCTTGAGAACCGTCGTTGCGGAAGCCCGCGCGTTGCAAGAGGGTGAGGATAGAAAATGGCCGACCGGATCTCCAGCACAAGTTCTGAGCACGCAGCTGCGCCGCCATCGCGTCCGCCGACAACCCCTCCCGCGGTGCATCCGAAGAAGCGACGCTCATGGATCGCTGTGATCATTGTGCTAGTGCTCGCAGGCGTCGTGTTTCTTCTCTATCACCAGTACGAAGCCGCGCAGCAGGCGAAAGCAGAGGCGAATGCGAAAAAGAACGAATCGGAGCGCGGCGTGCCAGTGTCGACAGCGGCGGCGAAGAAGGGAGACATCGGAATTTACGTGGAGGCGATCGGAACGGTCACTCCTGTGTACACGGTTACAGTGACCAGCCGAGTGCAGGGCCAGATTATGGACGTGTATTACAGGGAAGGCCAGGCGGTGCGGAAGGGCGATCCGCTGATCGAAATTGATCCCCGTCCTTACCAGGCGGCACTGGCTCAGGCGCAGGGCCAGCTAGCGCACGACACCGCCGTGCTCAACGAAGCGCGCATCGATTTACAGCGCTACCAGGAGGCGTTCAGCAAAAACGCGATCGCGCAGCAGCAAGTCTACGATCAGGAGCAAGCGGTCAAGCAAGATGAAGGAACCGTACAGATCGATCAAGGCGCACTCGATACTGCCAAAGTAAATCTCGTTTATTGCCACATTACTTCCCCCATTGACGGACGAGTGGGCCTGCGCTTAGTCGATCCCGGAAACATCGTGCAGGCAAACAGCACCACGTCGCTCGTGGTGGTCACTCAACTCCAGCCCATCACGGTGATTTTCAACGTCGCCGAAGACGAACTCTCGCAGATCGAGCAGCAACTGCGTCGCGGCGAAAAGCTAAAGGTGTACGCGCTCGACCGGAGCCAGCAGACGACGCTAGCTACCGGCACGCTCCTGACCCTCGACAACCAGGTGGATACGACGACAGGCACCGTCAAATTGCGCGCAGTCTTTCCGAATACTGATAATGCGCTATTTCCCGACCAGTTCGTGAACGCAAAACTTTTGGTGCGAACGGAAGACAGTGTAGCGCTGGTTCCCAGTGCGGCAATTCAACGCAATTCACAGGCGGCATTCGTGTATCTCGTCGGGCCAAACGACATCGCAAAAGTACAAAATGTTACAACGGGCGCGTCCGACGGCAATTCCACGGCCGTGCAAGGCTTGCAGGTAGGCCAAGTCGTGGTCACCAGCGGCTTCGAAAAACTGCAAGACGGCATCAAAGTCCAGCCGCGCACAGGAACAAAAAACCAGCCGACCAACAACAGCAATGGAGACGAAGCTCCGTGAGTCCTTCCCGGCCTTTCATTCTCCGGCCGATCGCCACATCTCTGTTAATGGCGGCGATTCTGTTGGCAGGAATCGTAGCGTATACGCAGCTTTCAATCTCCGCGCTGCCGGAGGTCGACTATCCGACCATTCAGGTCCTGACGTTTTATCCGGGCGCCAGTCCGGACGTGGTGGCGTCGGCGGTCACAGCTCCTCTGGAACGGCAGTTTGGAGAGGTGCCAGGACTGAGCCAGATGACTTCGACGAGTTCCGATGGAAGCTCGCTGATCGTTCTGCAGTTCGCCCTCAACCTCGACATCGATGTGGCCGAGCAGGAGGTGCAAGCGTCCATCAATGCGGCGCAAACGTATTTGCCGCCGGATTTGCCTGCGCCCCCCATTTATAGCAAGACAAATCCGGCGGATACTCCCGTTCTGACGCTGGCGCTTACTTCGAACACCATTCCGCTCTCCCAAGTGGAAGATCTAGCGGACACACGTCTGGCGCAAAAAATCTCGCAATTGCAGGGAGTCGGATTGGTGAGCATCAGCGGTGGGCAAAAACCCGCCGTTCGTGTGGAGGTGAATCCGGCAGAGCTTTCTTCCTACGGCATCAACCTAGAAGATGTGCGCGCCTCACTACAGCAGACAACGGTCGACATGGCCAAGGGCAATTTCGACGGGCCGCGGCAGGACTATCAGATCGACGCCAACGATCAACTGCTGAGCAGCGCGGACTTTCGCAACGTGGTGGTTGCATACCGCAACGGAGCGCCAGTACAGCTGTCGGACGTGGCTAACGTGGTTGATGGCGTCGAAGACGTCCGTCAAGCTGCCTGGATGAACAACACCCCAGCTGTGATTGTAAATATCCAGCGGCAGCCGGGCGCCAATATCATCCAGGTTGTTGACCGGATCGAATCGCTGCTCCCATATCTCAAGACGAGCCTGCCGGCCTCCGTCAAGGTGACAGTGTTGACGGACCGGACCACCACCATTCGCGCCTCGGTGAAGGACGTTGAATTCGAGCTGATGCTGACGGTGGCGCTCGTGGTAATGGTCATTTTTCTTTTCCTGCGCAGTTTTTCGGCAACGATTATTCCAAGCGTCGCGGTTCCACTGTCGCTGATTGGCACGTTCGGTGTGATGTATCTGGCGGGGTATAGCCTCAACAACCTCACATTGATGGCTCTGACGATTTCCACTGGGTTCGTAGTGGACGACGCGATCGTAATGATCGAAAACATCGCTCGCTTCATCGAGGAAGGCGACAGTCCGTTTCAAGCCGCTTTGAAGGGATCGGAGCAGATCGGTTTCACGATTATTTCTCTGACGATTTCCCTCATCGCGGTTTTGATTCCGCTGTTGTTCATGGGTGACATTGTTGGCCGCCTTTTCCGCGAGTTTGCCATCACCCTGGCCGTGACCATCCTGGTTTCGGCCGCCGTTTCGCTGACGCTAACGCCGATGATGAGCTCGCGCCTGCTGCGTCATACACCGCCGGACCAGCAGGGGCGGTTCTTCAAGGCGTCCGAGCGGGCATTCGACCGAATCATCGAAGCGTACGGCAGGAGTTTGCAGTGGGTTTTGAAGTATCAGACAACCACGCTGCTGGTCGCCATCGGCACGCTGGTTCTGACAGTCATTCTGTACATTATCGTTCCCAAAGGCTTCTTCCCGGTGCAGGACACGGGAATCATTCAAGGATTCTCGCAGGCGCCGCAATCGGTGTCGTTCGAGGCGATGTCCGAGCGGCAGCAGGATGTGGCGAAAATCATTCTGCAAGATCCCGCTGTGGAAAACCTGTCGTCGTTCATCGGTGTTGACGGCACGAATACGACGCTCAACAGCGGGCGGATTCTGATCACTCTGAAGCCAATCGAACAGCGCAAAATCAGCGCTTCCGACGTGATCCGGCGTTTGGAGCCGGAGCTTGCGAAGGTCAGTGGGATCACGCTGTACATGCAGCCGGTGCAGGACCTGACGGTTGAAGACCGCGTCAGCCGGACGCAATACCAGTACACACTCGAAGATCCCAACGCCAACGAGTTGAACACCTGGACCGCGCGTTTCGTGGACAAACTAAAGGCAATCCCGCAACTTCGCGATGTAGCTACCGACCAGCAAACCTCGGGGCTCGCGGAATCGCTGGTGGTCGACCGCGTGACTGCATCTCGCATGGGAATCACGCCGGAAGTGATTGACGAGACTCTCTACGACGCGTACGGGCAGCGGCAGATTTCCACGCTGTATACGCAATTGAATCAGTACCACGTGATTCTCGAGACCATGCCGAAGTTCCAGCAGAATCCGAACGAGCTGAACGATATCTACGTGCGTTCGGCGTACGCGTCCACGTCTTCTACCACCTCGGGCAGTTCTCCGACGCCGAATGCAGGCAATTCCGGACCGGCCGCCACGGCAACCGCCGCGGCATCCGCGCTGCCGGTAATTAGCGGGATCAATGGTGCGGCCGTTCCGCTAAGCACGTTCGCGCACTTCCAAACGGTTACGTCACCGCTGGCAGTCAACCACCAGGGACAATTTCCGGTGGTCACTATCTCTTTTAACCTCGCGCCCAATGCCTCGCTAGGCGATGCTATCGATGCGGTCAACAAGGCCAAGAGCGAGCTGGACATGCCGCTGAGTATTCAAGGGGCGTTTCAGGGCACGGCGGCTTCATTCGAGGCGTCACTCAAAAGTGAGCCTTTGCTGATCTTGGCGGCGCTGGTGACGGTTTACATCGTTCTGGGAGTCCTGTACGAAAGCTACATTCACCCGATCACGATCCTTTCGACGCTGCCATCGGCTGGAGTTGGCGCGATTTTGGCCTTGATGATTTGCCGCACCGATCTGAGTGTGGTCGCTCTCATTGGCATCATCTTGTTGATCGGCATCGTGAAAAAGAACGGAATCATGATGGTCGATTTCGCCCTGGAAGCCGAGAGAAAGGACGGCAAGAACTCGACCGACGCGATTTACCAGGCGTGTCTGCTGCGCTTCCGCCCGATCATGATGACGACCATGGCGGCCCTCCTCGGCGGTTTGCCCTTGGCGATTGGTTCAGGAATCGGCTCCGAATTGCGGCGGCCACTGGGAATCGCCATGGTCGGAGGACTGCTGGTCAGCCAAGTCTTGACTCTCTACACCACCCCGGTGATCTACATCTTCTTCGACCGCTTGGCAAAAAAGTTCTCGAAGGAACCCGGCCGCGAGCTGAGCGCCGAAGGACTTTCTGCAGATCTGCCATGAGTCTCTCTGCGCCGTTTATCAAGCGCCCGGTCGCCACGACTCTCATCACCATCGGGATCGCTTTGGCCGGCGCCGTTGCCTACTTTTTTCTGCCGGTCGCCCCGCTGCCGCAGATCGACTTCCCAACGATTTCTGTGTCAGCGAGTTTGCCGGGAGCGAGCCCGGAAATCATGGCGTCGTCAGTCGCCACACCGCTCGAACGACAGTTCGGACGCATTGCGGGCATTACCGAGATGACGTCCACCAGCTCGTTGGGCAGCACCAGCATTACGATGCAGTTTGAGTTGTCGCGCGACATCAACGGCGCCGCCAGAGATGTACAGGCGGCCATCAACGCAGCGCGAAGCTATCTGCCATCGAACCTTCCTTCCAATCCCACCTACCGCAAAGTGAATCCCGCCGACGCCCCGATCATGGTGATCGGACTCACCTCGAGCATTTATGACAAAGGCGTTATGTATGACGCAGCTTCGACCATCATGGAGCAGCGGCTCTCGCAGGTCCCCGGCGTAGGGCAGGTGACAGTCGGAGGAAGTTCGCTGCCGGCCGTACGAGTGGAACTGAACCCGACAGAATTGAACAGCTACGGAATCAGCTTGCAGCAAGTTGGTAGCATGCTGAGCTCGCAAAACTCCAATTTGGCCAAAGGCCAGATCGCCAACGCATACACCACGCGCGACATTCTTGCGAACGATCAGCTGCTCCAAGCTCAATTCTATAAACCATTAGTCGTGGGCTACCACAACGGCGCGGCCGTGCGGCTATCGGATGTCGCAGATGTGGAGGACTCGATACAAAACATCCGCAACTCCGGCTATGTCGATGGAAAGCCCTGCGTCAATTTGATTATTTTTCGGCAGCCAGGCGCCAACATCATCGATACGGTCGACAGCATTCGACAAGCCATGCCGTCCCTGAAGGCCTCCATACCTGCAGGCATCAACATGACGACGATCATCGACCGCACCACCACGATTCGCGCCTCGGTAGATGAAGTGGAGCGCACTCTGGCCATTTCCATAGCGCTGGTGATTCTGGTGGTCTTCGTTTTCCTGCGAAACGCACGCGCAACGTTGATTCCCAGCGTCGCTGTACCGGTTTCTTTGATCGGTACATTTGCGGTGATGTACCTGTGCGGCTACAGCATCGACAACTTGTCTTTGATGGCCCTCACCATTTCAACCGGCTTCGTCGTCGATGATGCGATTGTTGTAATCGAAAACGTGGCGCGCTACCTGGAGGAGGGGATGGCCCCGATGCAGGCAGCGCTGAAGGGAGCCGCCGAAATCGGATTCACGGTTCTGTCCATCAGCCTTTCGCTAATCGCGGTATTTATTCCCATCCTGCTCATGGGTGGAATCGTGGGGCGGCTGTTTCGCGAGTTCGCGGTCACCTTGTCGGTTGCAATTCTTGTCTCGCTGTTCGTATCTCTGACGGCCACGCCAATGATGTGTTCGCGGCTGCTGACGTACTCGCCGCCCGAGTCACACGGCCGGTTGTATCGACGAAGTGAAAGAGTATTCAACTGGGCGCTCGGCTTTTACGAAAGGACATTGACATGGGTGCTCGATCACGCGGCGCTCACCCTGGGAGTGTTGATCATCACCATCGCGGTGAACGTTTTTCTGCTCATCATCGTGCCCAAGGGATTCTTTCCGCTGCAGGATAACGGAACTGTGATGGGAGGCATTCGCGCCCAGCAGGATATTTCCTATCAAGCAATGAACACACTGACGAGACAAGCGGTGGAGATTGTGAAGGGTGATCCGGCCGTGGCTCACGTGATGGCTTTCACCGGTGGCGGGTCGACGAATACCGGCTTTGTGTATATCGGTTTAAAACCGCTCACCCAGCGCGGAATCAGCTCGAGCCAGGTGATCGATCGCTTGCGTCCTAAATTGAACAGGATCATCGGAGCGAGAGTGATTTTGCAAGCCGGTCAGGACCTGCGCATCGGCGGCAGACAAAGCAACGCTCAGTATCAATACACGATTCAGAGCGCCTACATTTCCGACCTGGTGAAATGGGGACCGATACTTTTCCAGCGGATGAAAAAACTTCAGGGATTTCAGGACGTCGATACCGACCAGCAGAACAGTGGCTTGCAGGCTTCGCTGACGTACGACCGTCAGACGGCAGCGAGAATGGGAATCACACCACAAAGCATCGATTCAACCCTCTACGATGCTTTCGGGCAAGCGCTGGCCTCCACGATGTACACGCCGCTGAACCAGTACTACGTGGTGATGGAAGTCGCGCCTCAATACTGGCAGAGCCCGGCTGGTCTGAACGATGTGTACATACAATCGAATACCGGGCAGCCTGTACCTCTCTCGGCTATCACGCATTACGCTCCGACCACTGCTCCACTAGCCGTGAATCACCAGGGCCAGTTTCCCTCTGTCACAGTGTCGTTCAATCTCGCGCCCGGAATGGCCTTGAGCGACGCATCCGCGGAAATCGGCAAAATGGAAGGAAGCCTCGGAATGCCATCGAGCATCCACGCGATGTTTTCGGGAACGCTGCAGGCGTATCAGGCTTCACTGGCTACCGAGCCGATGCTGATCGTCACGGCGATTCTAGCGGTGTATATCGTTCTGGGAATTTTGTACGAGAGCTACATCCATCCGATCACCATTCTTTCGACGTTGCCTTCGGCTGGAGTCGGTGCAGCGTTGGCCTTGCTGTTGTTCCGGACGGATCTCAGCGTGATTGCGCTGATCGGCATGGTGCTGCTAATCGGTATCGTGAAAAAGAACGCGATTCTCATGATCGACTTCGCTTTGGCGGCCGAACGAAGCGAAGGCAAGAACTCACGCGATGCGATCTTTCAGGCCTGTCTACTGCGCTTTCGTCCCATTTTGATGACGACCATGGCTGCACTTCTAGGCGCGCTGCCTCTCGCTCTTGGAACGGGCGTCGGGTCTGAACTGAGGCGGCCGCTGGGAATCACGATCGTCGGCGGCTTGATTTTCAGCCAGATGCTCACGCTTTACACCACGCCCGTCGTGTACCTCTATATGGATAGGTTGAGTACGCGTTGGCGAAGCGCCCACGGCGAAGCGATGAGTCCCGCATTAACGGAGGGCGACTAGACATGCGACAGAACGGCGACAAAAGGTCCGCTGGCGTCCGGCTGTTGGCATATTTGACCTGCGCCGCCCTGCTGTTGGCGGGTTGCACGGTCGGGCCGAAATATCACACGCCGACCGTGACGACACCTTCCAGCTATAAAGAATCTCCGACTCCAAATAACGCCGCTGCCGGCATCTGGCAATCGGCCAACCCGAGCGATGCCGTAATTCGCGGCAATTGGTGGGAAATGTTTAATGATCCGCTCCTGAATTCTCTCGAACAGCGGGTGAACGTTTCCAACCAGACGCTTGCCGCGGCAGAAGCCAGCTTTCTTGCTTCTCGCGCGCTGGTAAGAGAAGCGCGGTCGCAGCTATTTCCTACGGTAAGCGCGAGTCCAGCGATTACGCGTGAGCGCAATTCATCGAGCGTCGGTGGCTTGGTGGTACCGACGAATTCCGCGAGTAAGGCATTCACGGATTACA
>JASHWB010000257.1 GCA_030044295.1 Candidatus Acidiferrales bacterium | reverse complement strand
GCGCCGCAAGCCGTACCCAACGCGGAGGTGGTCAAGGAGTAGTTGCGCCAGAAATATGCGCCGCTGTAATAACTGTCGACCAGGAACTTTGGCGTGGCTTGCCATTCGAATCCGCCGACGCCAGATGCGGCCCGAACTGGTGATAGGTCGCCGTCAGGCCGGACCACTACGTCCGGCCCTAGCCCGCCGATGTAGCGGCCAACTCCACCACCGTAGAACGAATTTCCGATAAGGTGAAAGTTCTTAAGTATTTCGAAATTCGCGTTGATGCCCCCGCCGCCTTCTGTAATTTTGTTGGTCGTCTCGGGTGTCACAAGATTGTTAAAGACGCGAAAGGTTCGGACAACGCCATCCGCATCCACGTGAAACAACTTGCCGCCAACTCTCCAGTCGAATGCCGTCTTGGCAATGATATCAGGGTGAAGGTTCGGTACAGTCGGGTTGATCGTCGCGCTCGCCGCGCTGGTGCTGCTGCTGCCGTTGTCGAATTGCTGACTGAAGAAGTTTGTGGTGCCGTCGGTCGGAAATACGACCGAGCTGGGCACAAACTGCTGCGGGTTCGCCAAGGCGACACCGATCGACCACCAGTTCGTCGCGTGATAGATGAGGCGAACTTCAGGCTGACGTCCGTAAACCAAGCCAGCCAGATAGCTCGTGTCCAGGCGAAGAGCGGTAAAGATATTGTCTGGAAACGGCGATAGCCCTTCTCTCGTGGGGGTCAAGAACGACCATGTCTGTCCAGCCAGCAGTTCCCATTTTTCATGGCGCAACTGTACGAAGGCGAGCCGCAGGCGGAAGCCGTCGCTTTTTGTACTGATATTCGAATTCGCGGGTTCGTACCCATTGAAATCGCTTTCGATATACCCGGACACGTCCGTGGATTTTGTGGGACTTGCGTCCACTCTCAGCGAGAGGCGCGAACCCTGCCCAGTAAAGCGAAATTCCGATTCCCTGCCTAGCGGAAGCGTGTTGTTGTAGGGAAGCGTCGTGAAGTTCGTACCGAGTCCGCTGCCCACATCAGCGCTTCGAAAGATGCCGGTCAAGTCCACGTAGCCGCCCGGCGTGAAATCGGCGCCGCCGATCTTAATAGAGAGGGGATTTTCGGGCGACACGATATTGATCGGAGGCTGATTCTGCGCGCCTTCTTGCGCGGCAGATCCGCTGAGGACGTTCCCGGCCGAAGCCGAGGGCGATCTCGAAGCGGACGTTGACGCGTCACCGCCGGGCGCAACACCCAATTTCGCCTCTAGATCCGCGATCTGCCTCAACTCGTCGTCGATTGCGGAGCGCTCGAAACTGAGTTCCTTGCTGTGCTCGGCAAATTGCTGCGTCTGAGCGGCAACGAATTCCTTGAGCTGCTCCAGTTCGGCGGCTATGGCCCGCTTCGAATCGGCGTTTGCCTTCGTTTCCGTCGAAGCCGGCTGAGCCGTTGCTTCGCCTGATGACGTGGGCTGATTCCCACCTGGCGCCGCCCAAACAGGCGCAACCTGAGAGAGAGCAAGCAATACAGCGGCAGTGCGGATTGAAGTTCGGACAGTTTGCGTTGGCATTGAATTCTCCTAAATGAGTCTGTGTTGAGCGGCAGAAGATCGCTGCTCTGCACTGCATTCGCAATTGCTGCTCCCGCCTAGAATCGGCGAGACGCAACGGTGGCTGTGTTAAGGCGAAACGACTAGCGGGCAAAAGCTTGTTGGAGAACTAGTTGGGGCTACAACAGAGGTCGGCGATCGAGGTGTGGTCCAGAATACCCGCGGCTGCGTTCCGAACGTCGAGGAGCACCTGGAAAAGTGGGCGATGCTTGGGGTCCTGCTGCACGCGGCGACGAAGTGATTCGGCGTCTTCAAACGGCGCGAGCGGACCATCGATTCGGCGAATGACGTCGCCAAGGAAGATTTCTGCAGGAGCGCGGTTGAGCTGGTAGCCCCCGTGAGCGCCACGGACACTGACGACGATTCGCGCACGCTTCAGATCCAAAAGGATGTTTTCGAGAAATTTCTCGGGCAGCCTCTCTTCGGCGGCGATATCTCTAATTCTCGTCACACCGGATGGATGTTGCCGCGCCAAAGCGGTGAGGGCCTGCAAAGCGTAGAGTCCGCGTTGAGAGATGCGCATGGAAAGGTCTGTCGTTGCTCAGAACACAATTAAGTCTACTTATTAAGTCTAGTTTGTCAAGTAAAAATAAATCAGTGTGGTTTGCCAAGCAGACAGCGTGGGATTAGTCGAGGAAATAGCCGGCGATGTGGCAACGTCTGCAACGGCGGCTTATGCGAGATAAAACTGACCGGGAAGCCTGGCTGAGGGACCCGAGCCTCCCGGCCTTTTCTCACCCATCTCCGCAGGGTCTGGGCAAGAACTGATTAAGCGGCCGATTCACCGGTGCGCATGAACTCGTACCGCTCGATAGCCGCCGCCACACCGACTTCGCCGGGGTTTTCCTGGTTGCTCCGCAGAACGCGTCCAAGGCAACGGACGCGGACCGGGCCAGCCTGGGTCAACTCGTGCGGAAGGGTCATGACGATTTCGACGGGCGAGCCGCTTTTCAGCCCCTTCGGGAGATGAAAGTACAAACCGCGGGAGCTAACTTCACGCGACTCGGTGGCGGCCTCGCCGACCACCATTTCATCGGTCCAACGGACGGTCAGCGGCAAGCGCATCAAGAAACGGCGAGAGGAACGGCGTTCTTTTAGGGACACTGGCGTCATCTCCAACATAACGGGGACAGGATATGGGAAAGTGCCAATTCAAACCAATAGAGCAGTAGAGCCAATTCCGGGCCCCTCTTTCAGTACAGAAGTACTATAGCTGCTATGGCGTTGCTTGGGTGAAATGGAGATTAAGAACTCCCGCCGGAACTGCGTCTGCTACGACGCTTACTCGGCTTTGGCTTTGCGGACGGCCTTCAGGACGTCCGGGAAGGTGATGACTCCCTCCAACTGTCCTAGGTCGGCGCGATTGACAACCGGGATTACCGGCCAGTCGCCCAGCCAGCGCATCGCTTCCTCAATCGATTCATCGCGGAAGAGCAGCGGGAGCGGTCCTTTGGATTTCACCGCAGAGGCGGTGTGAGGAAAGGTGCTGTCTCCGGCCAGACGCTGCAAATCTTCGTTGTCAAGTAGCCGCCATTCGCCGATACGGGCACGGAGCAGAACGGGAACTGTGGATTGTGCCTCAGGGTTGCCTAGCAGGTCTTTGATAACATCGGTCGGACGCACGACGATGGCGGCATCGGTGCGCATCGCGTCTTCGACGAGGAAAGCCTCTTGCTCGCGGCGCTCTTCGATGGACGGGAGAATAAGGCCGTCCTGACGCGTGAGCATGTCGAAAAGCGCGACCTCCTGATACCGCCGGGCGATGAGATAAGCAATCAGGCTAGATACCATAACAGGCAAAGCCGCCGAATAGCTTCCGGAGAGTTCAATTACCATGAAGACCGAGGTGATCGGGACGCGCAGGAACCCGCCAAATAGCGTGCCCATACCGACCAGTGCGAACATTCCTACGGAGGTGGTGATACTGGGGAAGAAATGGTGTTCGATCGCTCCGATCCCTCCGCCCAACATTGCGCCGATGAATAGGGTCGGCGCGAACATTCCGCCGGGCGTGCCGCTGAGAAAGGAAATGCCGGTGGCCAGCAGCTTCATGCCCGCGAGAACCATAAGTAGCTGCCAGGCAAATTCGCCGTGCAGAGCCTGGTCGATGATCGAATAGCCCGCGCCGAGCACCTGCGGGAACCAAATGCCGATAATTCCAACGATCAGGCCGGCAGCGGCAGGCAGGAGGTAATGCGTCCAGCGCGGAAGAGCCAAGATTTTTGGCCTGGCGTAGGCGATCCATTTAGTGAAAAGCAGGGACGTGATTCCGCCAGCGATTCCGAGCACTGCGTAAGCGAGAAACTCCTCGGGGCGTGGCGCCGGCACGGCAGGCACCCGGAAGAGCGACTCGGCTCCAAGGAACAACCGCATCGTAATGGCGCTGGAAACCGCGGCCAATACAATCGCGCCAAGCACGCCGGCGCTCCACGTGCCGATCACTTCTTCGATCACAAAGAGGACAGACGAAATAGGAGCGTTGAAAGCAGCGGCCAGCCCAGCTGCCGCGCCAACGGGAGCAATCAGCCGGATTTTGTTTTGTGAAAGGCGCAAATAACGCCCGATTTTCGAGGCAATTCCCGCGCCCATCTGCAGCGAGGGATCTTCTGGGCCTAAGGACTGTCCGCTGCCGATGGCCAGAGCGCAAACCACGAATTTCCCGATAACCGTGTCGAAGGGAATGTATCCGTTGGAGACATACACGGCGGATTTGGTTTGATTGACGCCGCTACCGCGCGATCGCGGAAAAGCGTAGATGACGAGAGCCGCGACACCAAGTCCCGCGACGGCCGGCGCCAAGACAACGCGCGGAAAACTCGGATAGAGGGACGATCCGAGCAACACGAATTGAACCCACTGGATGGCAACGCGGAAACAGACGACGGCTAGCCCAGAAAAGATGCCGATCAAAACCGCGAGCACGAGGAAAAGTTCATTTTCGCGCTCGCCAAAAATTTTCTGAGCCCATGATTTCCAGAAGGTGCGTATCCGCACTTGGAGCCGGACGGCAGCGGGAGTAGGAGCATCAGTGGCCGGCTCTGGGTGGTAGGTGGTATCACTCACTGGGCGGTCTCGTTGCGCCGTTCGCAATTAAGCTTAGAGCGCGGTCCGCAGCGGTTTGTGGCAACCCGCATTCGGACGAAGCCGCGCTTTCGGCTTGAACTGCGAAGGTCATCGCGGCGACAACCTGATCGGGGTGGTGCTCAAGACTCGTTTCGCTCCAAAGCCTGCGGTTTTGCTGCGCGGTAGCATAAAGCTTCTGAAGGTCGCTGGGCAGAGTGATGGAGCGCGGGTTAGCATGAAGCGGTTCACCTTTCATCCGCGCACAGGACGCAGTCCGCTCCTCCGCCACACGGAGGGCCTTTGCGGCTCTTTTCGCCGCTTCTGACGCGCGCAGGCCAGGCCGGAGAGCGTTCATGGTCGCGG
>JASHWB010000256.1 GCA_030044295.1 Candidatus Acidiferrales bacterium | reverse complement strand
CCATCGCCGTCGCCGGGCGTACTTTTCCGAAGAACTCACCGTGCGCGCGGCCGATCTTTTCCCAGTCCGCGATGTTGGTCACGTACACGCGCGTGCGCACCACATCCTGAATCGTCGCGCCTGCTTTGGCCAGCGCCGATTCGATGTTGCGCAGCGTCTGGACCGCCTGCGCGTACGGGTCACCTGCACCAACCACTTTCCCTTCTGCGTCGGTAGCCGTCGTACCAGAGACCAAAACGTGCTGTCCGATGCGCACCGCCCGCGAATAGCCGATGATTGGCTCCCAAGGCGTTCCACTGGAAATGTTGTGGCGCTCCATTTTTTCTCCTGCCATCAAAGGACTAAAGGATATTGGGTGCTTTGGACGCTAAGGCTTGAATCGTGACCGCAGCTGCAGCGGCACGATGGGGCAAACGTCCGTTCGCTTGCCGAAAACACGATAGCGAATGCGTGCAACGAAATTGTAAACCACATCGCGCAGCGGGCGAGGAATCGCGCGGAGCGCCCTGCCAAGCAGCTTCCACCGGCCCCCCATGCGAACCAGGATATGTGCGAACGCATCGGATCGCACCAGCAGCGCTCCTTCGGCCGTGAGGACAACCACGCTGTCGGGCAGATT
This sequence comes from Candidatus Acidiferrales bacterium, assembly GCA_030044295.1. Taxonomy (GTDB): domain Bacteria; phylum Acidobacteriota; class Terriglobia; order Acidiferrales; family UBA7541; genus Palsa-295. The sequence goes on along the minus strand of JASHWB010000256.1, from coordinate 3,116 downwards.
TCGCCGCGTGCTTTCAGGTACGCGCGCTGCAAACGTCTCGCCCTGCAGCGGCGCGAATCGAAAGGCAGCGCCCGAACGGTCGCGCTTCAGCACGAATTTCACCGCTCCGTGGCACAGTGCGCAGTGCCCGTCGTAAAAGAGCATCTCGGGTTGCGATTCGGCCAGAGTAGCGGCCCGTGATGCTGGCATTGACGGAGGATAGCACGAGGGCGCGCCGCCTACCTGCATCCGGTGCTCGCACACGCCTGCTTTGCCCGTACGACGCGCGGCTGCTCGCGAAACTGCCGCTGGACACCCTTTGCCTAAGTCTCTAAGCTACTGCGGTCTAGCTTTCGGGGAGAATCGCTGTCGATGAAGTGCAATAACATTCTGGAGGCGGTCGGACGCACGCCTCTCATCCGCCTGAACCGCGTTGCGAAGGATGTTCCGGCGGACGTGTACATCAAAGCTGACTACTTGAACCCCGGCGGCTCGATGAAGGATCGCATCGCCGTTTGGATGATCGACGAAGCCGAGCGCAAGGGCCAGCTTCGCCCCGGCGGCACGATCATCGAGGCGACCTCCGGCAACACCGGGATGGGCTTGGCGCTGGTCGCCGCCGTGCGCGGATACAAAACCGTCTTCACGGTTACGGACAAGCAATCGCGCGAAAAAATCGACCTCCTGAAGGCCTTCGGCTCTGAAGTGATCGTCTGCCCCACGGCTGTCGAGCCCGAAGACTCGCGGAGTTATTATTCGGTGGCGAAAAAGCTGGCCCGCGAAATCCCCAACTCATTTTTCGCCAATCAATACGACAACCAGGCGAACCCCGATGCGCATTACCGCTTGACCGGCCCCGAAATCTGGGACGACACCGAGGGAAAGATCACGCACTTTGTTTGTGGGCTTGGTACGGGCGGCACGGCCGCCGGCGTTGGCCGTTATCTGAAGGAAAAAAATCCCGGCGTACGGATCATTGGCGTCGATCCGCTGGGTTCGCTCTATTACGAATACGCAAAGAATGGCACGATCGGCAAGGCGCACACGTATGTGGTGGAAGGAATCGGCGAGGACATCTTGCCCTCCACGATGGATTTTTCCGTCCTCGACGACATTTTGCAGGTAAGCGACGAAGAATGCTTCCTCTGGGCGCGGCGTCTAACCAAGCGCGAGGGCATTTTCACCGGAGGCGCTGGTGGAGGTTGCGTTTCTGCCGCGCTGCGCGTTGCGCGCCAATGCAAGAAGGGCGACCTGGTTGTCGCGTTCCTGCCCGATTCCGGCACGCGCTACCTGAGCAAAATCTACAACGACGGCTGGATGCGCGAGCACGGCTACGCCGAAGCCGAAGTCACTCTCACTGCCGCCGACGTGATCCGCGTGAAGCGGCAGAACGGCAAAACGCGTGAGCCGATTTTCGTCGGGCCCAATCGCACCGTTTACCAGGCTCTGCAGACCATGCAGCAGCAGGACATCTCCCAGCTTCCCGTTTTTGAGGATGGCCGGTCCGTCGGCACAATTTTCGAGGATCAGGTGCTCAATCTCGCCCTGCAAGGAAAAGATCTTCGCAAGTTGATCGTTCGCGAAGTGATGGGCGAGCCGATCCCGCAGGTGCCCGCGAACGCTCCGGTCGAGCGTCTCACGCACCTGCTGAGTCACGAAAGCCCCGCTGTTTTCGTGGAAATGGAAGGCGGTAAGCTGGAGATACTGACGAAATTCGATCTAATGGATACGATCGCCGGCCTCGTCGGACAGAAGCGCTAGCGTGTCAATTGTCGCGAGGAGACTGGCGGGCAAGCGTTAGCTTACGAGCGTCAGTGGCGCCGCCCGTCCATTACCGCCGCGACCGAACGACCGGCGCACTGATTCCAGGAAAGCCAGCACAGCACCCGAGTTTTCTCCCTTGCGCCAAGCCATGTGGACTTCTACCCTCGCGTCCGGCTCGTCGAGCGGCACGGCTGTCGCCGCACAACCCAGCTCCGCACGCACAGGTGCTTCGTCCGCTACGACGAAAATTCCCCGGTGAGCCGCCAGCAGCAACCGCTGAACGTCATCACTCGGCAGCGGCCCCCCCGACAATTGTACGATTTCAGGAGTAACTCCCGCCCGGGCGAAAAGATCCAGTATTTTGTCGTGAAGGCTGGCCGAAGCGGCGCGATCGTGCAGCAAGAGAGTCTCGCCGGCCAAGTCTCGTACGCGAACTGATTTTCGCTTCGCCAGCGGATTCGCTCGGCTTACCAGCACGATCAGATGCTCTTCAAAAAGCGGCTCGGAATGCAAATGAATCCGGTCCACGGGAGGCCGCAGAAAGCCGACGTCCACTTTTCCTTCCGTCAGCGCCGAGCTTTGCAGCGACGAATAAATGCCGGTTGTCTGTATTTCAACCAGCGGGTATCGCTCCGAATGTTCCATCACGGCGCGGCTTAACCGCTCGCCAAGATGCAGCCCAATGCCGATGCGCACGGTGCCCGCCTCGCCGTGCTTCGCCAGGCGGATGCTGTCCGTGAACTGCCTCATTTGCTGGTCCAGCGTCTTCGCTTCACGCAAGAACAGCCGGCCCGCGTCGGTTAGAATCACGCGCCGGCGGTTGCGCACGAAAAGCTGGATATCGAATTCGTCTTCGAGTTGGCGGATTTGCCGGCTGAGCGGAGGCACGGTGATGTGCAACTCCTCTGCCGCTCGCGAGAAGCTAAGGCACTCGGCCACCGCAATAAAGTAGCGCAGTTGGCGCAACTCCATTGTTCACCCCCATGCTCACCCCTACTTGTTCGCGATTGGTAACACACAAAGTCAAAATAAGCAACGGAGTTGTCCAGATCTTCCGTGCGCCCGCGGATCGAGCGGTCGCTCCTTAGCCCTCTTAGTCCCGGACGGTATCACGATAGTCCGATTAAGTAATGGACACCGCTGCTTGATTGCAGTTTAAACGGGGCCTTTCCTTTGCCTGGGTTTGCCATCGTTCGATTCCGTGAAGCCGCCCGGTAAATTTTTCCTATTGAATTTAGTTTAACGAAATGGTAACATAGCGCGTTTCACTTGGCCGCCGCGACGCAGCCGGGGGCGGCCAAGCTGGTCTGCCGCATGGGCAGGGCATTTTCGAATTGATTCTCGGCAGCAGACGGTGCGCGTGTGCCTTCAAA
>JASHWB010000255.1 GCA_030044295.1 Candidatus Acidiferrales bacterium | reverse complement strand
GGCGACGGCGATGGTCGAGGTGAGCCGATTGATCTCTCCCGAGATGCTCGTGGAAATCGAAGCCGACGCCATTATCTCCGCTCCATAAACCCCGCAGAAGCGCTGCGGGGCTTGCCTTTAGGACGAAATCTCTGAGCCGGTTGCAAAATTTACGCCCCACGCGACCGGTCGCCGCGGTAACGTGCGCCTTCTCATCGGCGTCCAGCGGAGAATGCGTTGGCGGTTGGCGTGCGCTACTGAACGTGCATGAGGCTCGGAGACGCTACATTCGCGCGAGAAAACAATTTTCGACGCGAAGCCGATAGAGCGAGCCGAGCAGGTAAATTCCCCAATACGCGCGGGGCTTTCTCCCCTACACCCCAACACGCAAAAGCCCCGCGCGCCCACCTTGCGCGCCAGCGCCTATAACTGGCTGGTCAGCCGGTGAGTCGAACGCCGACAGAAATGCCGGGAAGCAAAATTATGAATACGCCGCGTCGGTTCGCACTTGTTCTTCCACGATGCATCCGTCGAGCAGGTGAACGGTACGGTCAGCGATGCTGGCGTAGCGAGGATCGTGGGTGACCATACAGATCGTCGCACCATCGGCGTGGAGCTGCCGAAGTAGATCGATCACGGCTTCGCTATTTTTCGAATCGAGGTTGCCTGTGGGTTCATCGGCCAGCAAGATGGCCGGCTGACCGACGAGCGCGCGCGCCACGGCTACGCGCTGCTGCTGGCCGCCGGAGAGCTGCGAAGGATAGTGCTTCATGCGGTGCGCCATCTCCACACGCTCGAGCACCTCGTTGACGCGCTCCTTGCGCTCCGCCGATCCGATGCTGCGATAGGTGAGGGGAAGCTCGACATTCTCGTACACCGTGAGATCGCCGATCAGATTGAATGCCTGAAACACAAAGCCAATCTCGCGATTGCGAATGCGCGTGCGGTCCGAAAGCGAGAGATTTTCCACTTCATCGCTATGGATCCAATAGGTGCCTTCGTTAGGAGAATCAAGCAGGCCCAGGATGGAGAGGAGCGTTGATTTGCCGCAGCCCGATGGCCCGGCGATGGAGACAAATTCGCCGTTTTCTATCTCAAGATTGACGCTGCTGAGCGCGCGTGTTTCCACCTCGTCGGTTAGAAACACCTTGCTGATGTTTTGCAAACGGATCAATGGCTGAGCCGAGCTGTTCATATTTCGCTCCTCTGATGACTGAAATCTGATACGCACGCTTCCGATCTTAAGTTCCGTTCGCGGACCTATTCATGGCGCAGCGCGACCATGGGATCGACGCGCATCGCCCGCCGCGCCGGAATCCAGCACGCCAGCAGCGCGACACCCAGCAGAACCGCGACCACCGCCGCGAACGTCGACGGGTCCGTCGCGCTTACACCGAAAAGCATCGAAGCCATCAGTCGCGTGAGCCCAAGCGAGGCCAACAGACCCAGCGCAATACCGGCCGCCGCCATCTTCCCGCCTTGGCCGAGCACATCGCGAAGAATGTCGCGCGGCTGGGCGCCAAGGGCCATGCGAATCCCGATCTCATGCGTGCGCTGCCCCACCAAGTATGAAATGACTCCGTAGATTCCAATCGCCGCGAGCATCAAGGCGATGCCGGCAAACGTGCCAAGCAAGATCATCGATAACCGGCGCTGCGCCAGCGAACCGGAAATCATTTCTTCCATCGTGCGGGCGTTGTAAACCACCGCGCCTGGGTCAACCGCATCAACGCGGTCTCTTATGGATCCCGCCAGGCTGAGCGGTTTAACCGACGAGCGAAGGATGAGCGTCGTCGAGGAGGGAACGCCGGGAAATGCCGCATACGGGAAATACATTTGCCCAAAAGCCGACGCCGCGTCACCATCGAGTCCTGTTGGCAGCACGTGCTGAACCAGCCCGATCACCTCCGCAGTCACTTGAGGCCCCATATCCAGTCGCTTTCCGATTGGGTCTTCGTTTGGAAATAGCTCGCGAGCCAATTCCTGGTCGATCAGAACGACGGGCGCGGAAAGAGCGTCCTGTTGCGCAAACTCGCGTCCACGAATTAAGGGAATCCGCAGCACGCGGAAGTAGTCCGGGCCTGCCGCCACTGCTGCCGCCCAATGCCATTGCGTGAGCGCCGAGGGCGGCGTCTTGCCGGAACGCCAAAGAGGATATGCGGACCAATCGCCTGAAAAAGGAACCGAGCCCAGGCTCAGACTCGCGACCTTGACTCCGGGAATGGCGGAAATCTGTTCTCTGAGTTCGCGATACACGGCGAGAGCTTTGCGCGGGCTGGAAAGATTCTCCGGAGAGAGGCTGACGGACACGGTCAGAACGTCTTTAGGGTCGAAGCCGGGACTCGTGGACCAGACTCGCACGAAGCTGCGCATCAAAAGTCCGGCGGCAACCAGTAAGACAAGGGAGAGGCTGATTTCAGTTACGACAACGGCAGCTTGCGTGCGATGGTGGACGGATGATGTGCTGCGGCCGGTCTCTTTCAGTCCACTCTGGAGACCGACCGCTGAAATCTTAAGCGCGGGAGCGAGGCCAAAGAGCAGAACGCTCAATAGAGATATCGCGAGCGCGGCTCCCAGCACGCCGAGGTTGGTTTCCACGTGGACAATGGAGGGCAATACGGCCGGAAACAGGGTGAGGACGTAGCGCGTGCCCAAGCCGGCCAGCAAAATCCCAACAGAACCGCCTGCCAATGCAAGGATCGTGCTCTCGACCAGCAGTTGCCGACGTATACGCTTTTGGCTTGCTCCCAAGGCTTCCCGAATCGCAAGTTCCTGCGCTCGGCCCCTAGCGCGCGCCAAGAGCAGGTTCGTCAAATTCGCACACGCAATCAGTAGAACCAGGCCGACCGCGCCAAGTAGGACGAGCAGCGCGGGCCGAAGATTGCCGCCAATATCCTGCTTCATCGGTATGACTGCGGCTCCGACTGTCGCATTGGAAGTGGGATAGGTTTTTGCGAGATTCGCGGCGATTTGACCCATCTCCGCCTGAGCTTGCCCGGCGGTAACACCGGGCCTCAGCCGGCCAACAGCGGTTAAGCCCATTCGTACGTCTCGGTCGCGGAGCCGGCTTGCGTTCCACTGGCCAAGAGGGACGAAGACCACGTCTGAAGGTCCGCTACCGAATCGTGAGAAAATACGGAAATCTGACGGAACGACGCCAACGATCACGCGCGCTTGACCATTCAAATCTATGGTTTCGCCCAAAACAGCCGTGTTAGAGGCGAAGGCTCGCTTCCACAATCCTTCGCTGATTAACGCCACCGGTTGCGCGCCAACGCGGTCGTCTGCCCCGCGAAACGACCGTCCGAGGATCGGGTGCACGCCCAACACGGAAAAGAAATTGGCGGAAACGCGCTCGCCCGGAATACGGGCAGGCTTGCCCGACCCTGTGAGTGTAAATTCGTCTCCTAAATAACCCGCCAGCCCCTCAAAGCTGCGGTTGTCGCGCTGCCAATCGAGCAGGTCCGCGTAGGGGACGCCCGCTCTGGAAGTAGTGCTTGTCTTTTCGTATAGATCAACCAATTGGCTGGGACGCGGAAACGGGACGGGATTCAGGAGCACAGCATCCGCCACACTGAAAATCGCGGTGGTCGCGCCGATGCCCAGGGCCAGCGTGAGCACAGCGACGGCTGTGAATCCCGGATTCTTGCGCAGCATGCGAAGGCCGAAGCGAACGTCCTGCAGCAAGGACTCGATCAGCGGCAAGCCGCGCCGCTCGCGGCACGCCTCTTTCGTTTGTTCCACGCCCCCGATCTTCATCAGCGCCTGCCGCCGCGCCTCTTCAGGTGACATTCCCGCACGCACGCCATCATCGATGTGCATTTGCACATGCGATTCGAGCTCGGCCTCGAGCTCGCGATCTCCGGTGGCACGTCCGAAAAGCGAAGAAAATCGTACAGTCAAGGCACGCAAGTTGGACTTTAGTGGCTTCATTTCAGGTCCACCCGATCATCATTGTCGTAGGCGGACATATCCGACAAAATCACCTGATCTCCTACGTTCAATCCCTTGAGAATTTCGATGGTATTCACCGACGCGCGGCCGAGCGCCACCGGCACGCGAACGGCTTCGTCGCCGCCGTCAGTCAACTTGAACAAGCCCACCGTCGTATCCGGGTCTCCATGGACGGGCCGGCCGACGTACAAGACGTCCGTGAGCCGCTCGATTTCAACCGTGCCCTCGACGCTCAAATCCGGTACGGCGCCGGGCAGCAAAGCGCCATCGAGCTTCACGTCAACGGTACGCGTGCCGTTGACGACGGCCGGATCGATGCGCATCACGTGTCCCGGAATGATCCCGTTGTGCGTGTCGATCGACGCTTTCTGCCCAAGCGCGATATCTTTTGCCTGCGTTTCGGCGATTTGCAGCGACGCTTTGAGCTGCGTGGGCTGCGCGACTTTCGCGAGCACCGCTCCTTCGGTCACTTGCTGACCGACATCGACGTCGAGTTCCTGCAGGACGCCATCGATTCCCGCGCGGACCGTCAGATTATCGAGCTGCGATTTCTTCAGCTCGTAGAGGGCGCGCTTCTGATCCACGCTGGCCTGCTGCACGGCAAGCTGAGCTGGAATCGAATTTTGAAAGGTCGTCACTTCTTCCTGCGCCAGATCGTTTTCCTTGGACAGCTCTTCGGCCGCAACTTCCTCGGTTCGAACGTCGAGCTCGGATTTGAGGCCGAGCTTGCCGAGCTGTTCGTAGTATTTCCTGGTCATTTCCGCGGTGCGGAATTGCGAGGAAATACTGGCCGCGGTGGTGCGCTTGTCCATCAACTGATTCTGGAGCGTGGCCTTGGTTTGTTCGTAGTCAGCCTCCGCGCCCTTTAGTTGATACTGCGCGTCGAGCGTTTCCTGTTGTAATTGCGGATTGGTAAGGACGAGAACGACGGTGTTCGCTCTTACGGCCGTGCCAGGCAGGATGAACCGTTTTTCGACGCGTCCGGCTGACATCGCCGGCACCACCTGGATCGTTTCCGGCACGAGCGTTCCCAGACCCCGCACTTCGCGCAGCATCGGTCCGCGCTTCACGGTATCCGTCCAGATCGTAGAGCGGTCCACGCTGGGCGAGGCGGGCTTCAGACGCGCAAGGGCGGCAGTGGCTACGACTACGACTACAATTGCAACCGCGGCATAGATGTAGCGGCGAATTTTCTTGCGCCGCTTGATTTCCGGACGTGCAATGTCCATAGCCAAAACCCCTCACTCGTACCGAAGCGCGATCAGCGGGTCGACGCGCGACGCCCGCCGCGCCGGGATGTAGCATGCCAGCAGCGCTACGATCGCCAACAGAATCGCCGTCATGCCAAACATCAGCGGATCCCACGGTTTCACGCCGTATAGCAAACTGCGCATTACGCGCGTAACGGCCAGCCCGCCCGCGACGCCTAGAATCACGCCAATGCCCGCCAGCAGCATGCCTTGCCGCACCACCATGCCACGGACGTTTTCCGGAGTCGCGCCCAGCGTCATGCGGATGCCGATTTCCTGCGTACGCTGCTGCACGGAATACGCCATTACGCCGTAAATTCCGACGGCGGCGAGTAACAGAGCGATGGCGGCAAAAATCGTGAGCAGCGTGGTGGTGAATCGTTGATAAGCCACGGAATGCGACACGATTTCATCCATCGTCTGCACCGTCCCCACCGGCACTCCGCCGCTAGCCACGCGGAGCTGCTGCTGAATCTGTTGGCTCAGCGAGTACGGCGCAACTCTAGTGCGAACCATCCATTGAAGGGGAATGAGGCTGGTGCCAAGCGCCGACATCCCGTTAGCAACCTGGCTGATGGGAACGTACATTGTAGGCGCCGGGTCATTATTGAGTCCTCCATCGCGCACGTCACCCACCACGCCGACGATTTCCCTGGGCCCTTCCGCATATTCCGGGCCCAAGCCCTTTGCAATGGTGATACGCGCTCCGATTTCGTCGCCCTTCGGCCAATATTGCTTGGCCATTTTTTCATTGATGATGACCACCATCTCGGAAGAACCCGTGTCCTGCACGCTGAAGGCGCGCCCTCGCAGCAGCGGGATACGAAAGACGTTGAAATAATCCGGGGAAATGCTGCGCCAGTCGCCTCCACCGTTCCACGGCCCCTTCGTGGGCGGCACGCCTTCGATGTTGAACGGCAATCCGTATCCGCCTTCGAGCAGCATGCAACAAGCAGCAGCCGAATCCTCGACACCCGGAACACTTTCCAATCGCTGACGGCCCTCGCGAACCACCTCGGCAATAGCCGCAGTCGTTTGAAAGCGATTCCCTGTTAAGGACATGTTCATCGTCAGAATGCTGTGAGGGTCAAATCCGGGATTGACGCTGATGGAATCGTGAAACGATCGGATCAGCAGAGCCGCCCCGACCAGCAGCACCATCGCCAGCGCCATCTCACTTACCACCAGCACCGAGCGTGTCTTGCTGCCGCGAAGTCCCGTCCCGCTGCGCGCACCGCTCTCATTGATAGTGGCCGCGAGATCGGTTCGCGATGCCTTGATGGCAGGTGCGACGCCCGAAATCGCGCCCGCCAGCACGGATATCGCAAATGCGAAGAGCAAAATGCGCCAATCGAGCGTGAGGGCTTCGGCGTGTTCGCCGATCCGCGGCATGCTGACAGGGTTAACGGCAAACATCAGCCGCACGCCGAAAAAGCCCAGCCAAATACCGATGGCACCGCCGATGAGCGATACCAAGATACTTTCAGTAAGGATTTGCCGGATGATTCTTCCTCGCCCGGCGCCGAGCGCCACGCGAATCGAAATCTCGCGCCGCCGCAACGTGGCACGGGCGAGCATCAGGCTCGCGATGTTCGCGCAGGCGATCAGCAGCACCAGCCCGACCGCGCCCAAGAGGATCCAGAGGGCCGAGCTGATGCCGGCAATAACGGCCTTTAGCGCCGTTTCGACGGTGAAACTCGCCTGTGGGCCCATCATCGCCGGATACTTGCGGCGAAACGCCTCAGCAAACACTTTCGTGGCGGCAATTGCCTGAGCTAAGGTGACTCCGGGTTTCAAGCGAGCCGCACCGATCAGGAAATTGCCTTGATTGCCTGTGTTGGGATCCGCCTGCAGCGGAAGCAGCACGTCGCCGAAGTCCAAATCGGGCGTGTAGATCGGGGCCATGACACCGACGATGGTCCGATCCGTACCGTCGAAATCGGCGCTCTTGCCGATTATGTTCGGGTCAGACCCAAACTGGCTTCGCCACATGCCGTTGCTGATGACGGCTACGGGAGGTCCGCCCGGAGTATCTTCCTGCGCCGTAAAACCGCGGCCGAGCGCAAACGGAATGCCAAATAGCGAGAAGGTATTGGCCGATACCTGCGTCCCCTTGAATTGTTCAGGCTGATCGCCGCCGAGCAAATTCACGCGCGTGTTCCCCGGAAAACCGTAGAGCGAAGCGTCTTCCAACATCGGCATCTGGTCGCGCCACATCATGAACTTCGGGATCGAAATGACAGCACCGCGCTGATTGCCCTGCGTGTTCATGAGCACGACGATGCGGCTGGAATCCGGTCCTGCGAACGGCATCAGCAGGACTCGGTCCACCACGGTGAAGATGGCCGTGGTTGCGCCGATGCCGAGCATCAGCGTAAGAATGGCGATGATCGTGTAGCCGGGGCTTTTGCGGAGCACGCGCGCGGCAAAACGAACGTCCTGCCACAACGATTCGAAAAAGGAGCCGCCACGAACATCGCGCGAGATTTCCCCCGCTGGCCTTGGGAGTGTGGCGCTCGGTCCACTCATGCGCGTTCCTTCCGCGCCTTCCGGCTTGAGGCGCTTCGCGGGTTGTGAGGGCAGGCCATGACTTCACTTGCCGGCCGTTTCAAGCCCCGCCCCGACACGCTACTCGATGTAGCGCTACATGTTGTAGCGTAAACGGCCGACGGGCGCAACAACTTTCCTCCGCAGGCAAGCTGCGCGTCCCCGGTCAGCATGGCGCTCCGGCCTTCGCTTGCCCATCGACGATCCAGCCATCCGCCAACTGAATAACCCGAGGACCGTACGCGGCCCAGGCCTCGTTGTGAGTTACCTGAACGATTGTGGTTCCCTGGTCATTCAGGTTCTTGAGCGTGTCCATGATCATTTTTCCCTGGCTGGAATGCAGGCTGCCGGTAGGCTCGTCCGCGAGGATTAGCTTCGGCTTGCCGATCACCGCGCGGGCCACGGCCACGAGTTGCTGCTGTCCGCCCGATAGCTGACTCGGGTACAGATCCTTTTTCCCGACCATTTGAAAGCGATCGAGAATATCGGCCACAAGCGCTTGCCGCTCGGGTCGACGCACGTCGCGATATGTAAGAGGCAGATCGAGATTTTCGGCGACGGTTAGGTTGTCGATCAGATGATATTGCTGGAAGACGAAGCCGATGTACTGCTTGTGCAGCTCCACGCGGCGGCGGTTGTCCAGGCGATGCACGGCGTGGTCATCGAGAAAATATTCGCCGCGCCAGTCGCCGTCGAGCATGCCGATGATGCCCATGAGCGTGGACTTGCCCGCGCCGGAAGGCCCCATGACGGTCACAAATTCGCCTTCGCGGATGTCCAGGTTGATGCGCCGCAACACCCAGGTGTTGCCGGCGCCCGATTCGTAGGTTTTCTCGACGTTCGCCAGTCTAATCATCGCGTACGAGGTCCTTTTTCTGGGACGAAAAGGCCGGTTAGCGGGTGCCAAAACGCGCTTTTTGGTGCAGCCTCTCTGCAGCAGTTGCTGCACGATTGCGCGGGCCTCCAACAACCCGACCCAGGGCTACTCATGGCGCAGCGCCACCATGGGATCGACGCGCATCGCCCGCCGCGCCGGAACGTACGCGGCGATCACGGCGATTGCACCGAGCAAAATCACGACGCTTCCAAACGCCGTTGGATCCCACGGCTTAACTCCATAGAGCAAGCTCGCCATAAATCGCGTCAGCGCCAGAGCAGCCACCACGCCAGCAAATATTCCCACAAAGGCCAGCGCGCCACCTTCCTTGAGAATCATTCTGCGCACGTCCTTCGGCTGCGCGCCCAGCGCCATGCGAATGCCGATTTCCTGTTTCCTCTGCTCCACCGAATA
>JASHWB010000254.1 GCA_030044295.1 Candidatus Acidiferrales bacterium | reverse complement strand
CAAGTCGCATGTCGGCCACAATGTGCCCGTCGAGGACTTGCGCAAGGAATTTGACGCGATTCTCTTAACCGGCGGCGCCGAAGCTCCGCGTGACCTGAAAGTCGCCGGGCGCGACCTGAAGGGCATTCACTTCGCGATGGAGTTCTTGCCGCAGCAGAACAAGAAAATCGCGGGCGACGAAGTGCCGCACCAGATCCTCGCCACCGGCAAACACGTGGTGATCATCGGCGGCGGCGATACTGGCGCGGATTGTCTCGGAACTTGCCATCGGCAGAAAGCCAAATCCATCACGCAATTCGAAATTATGCCGATGCCGCCAATGGACCGCGCTCCCAGCACTCCCTGGCCGCTTTGGCCTCTCCAGTTGCGCACCGAAAGTTCGCACGAAGAAGGCGGCTTGCGCGATTGGGCCGTCGGCACCACCAGCTTCACGTCCGACGACAAAGGCAACGTGAAAAAGCTTCACGCCATTCGCGTCGCCGGGCCTCCCAATTTCGAGGCGATTCCCGGATCTGAATTCGCGCTCGATGCGGACCTCGTCCTGCTCGCGCTCGGTTTCACCGGCCCTGTGCGCAAGGGAATGATCGAGCAGTTCGGCGTCGATCTCGACGCGCGCGGAAACGTGGCCACCAACGGCCGCTATATGAGCTCCGTCCCAGGCGTGTTTGCCGCTGGTGACATGCGCCGCGGACAGTCGCTCGTCGTGTGGGCCATCTCTGAAGGCCGCGCCGCCGCCCAGGCCGCGGCGGAGTACCTGCGGAACTCTAACGCCGCGAAGTAGTCTTCCGGGTCTCAGTTCGAACTTTCTTGGTTGTGACGCAAGGAGTCAAAGCCAGAACCTCTTGCGTCAGCCTTCCTACTGCGGCAAAGCTTGCCCGCGCGTTTCCGTAGCGAATGGAACGATCAATATTCCGATTCCAAAAGCAAACGCCGTGTATGCGACCGGCGTGCCGATCGTGCCCATCGAGTGAACCATGGCGCCCACGGCGAAATTCGCGCCAGCGCCGAGGAAGCGGCCGAACGATGTCGCAAAGGCGAATGCCGTAGCGCGCACGGACGTGTCGTATTGCTCGGGCAGCCACAACGTGAACACCGCGAAGTTGCCGCCGAAAAATCCCAGCACGATGAGCCCGGCAATGAACGCGTGAAGCCCGTTGCGCCAGTAAAACGCCAGCCCGAAGGTGTAGTAAATGCTCAGGCCCATGCCCGCGAAATAAAAAGCGAGGGCTTTCTTGCGTCCCCACCACTCGCATAGGAGTGGGACGGCGAGGCAGCCTAGAATCGTGCCGATAGAAAGCAACGCCGTCGCAATGGAGACGAGTTTCGTACCCTCCACGGCGGTCTTGCCGACGCGCTTGGCAATGTCGATCACGGCTGTCGGTTCGTACACTGAACCCGCCCACAGCCCAATGATCGCCACAGTCAGCAGGCCCGTGTTGACGATGGTCTTCAGCCGGTTCGCAGGGTTGAAAATGTCGCGCAGCGGGCGAGGCTTGATGTGCCTCGCATGCTCGTCGGCCTCGGTTCGCTGCCAGCGCTCCGGCTCGTGAACGTACCACGCAATCACAAGAGCCAGCGCTACCGGAGGCAAGTTGCATAGAAAAATCGCCCGCCAGCCGAAATGCACGCCAACCGTGTATTCCAGCGCCGCCGCGATGAAAAACCCGAAATAGTAGCCGGTCTGCAGGTAGCCGGCGCCCATCTTACGGCGGTCCTCCGGCCACGCCTCGGCAACGTAGGTTCCCGCCAGCGACCATTCGCCACCGATGCCGACGCCCGCCAGCAGCCGAAAAATCGCTAGTTGCCATACGGTCTGCGAGAAAGCCGCGGCGGCCGTGAACAGCGCGTAAACCAGGATCGTTCCGGCCAGAGTCTTTGTCCGGCCAAAGCGGTCGGCCAGAGGTCCCCATAAGAATGACAATCCCCAGCCCACCAGGAAGAGTGCAAACAGGATTGATCCGGCCAGTCCGATATTTCCAGGCGTTGCCCGGTACCCGGATTTGGGGAGCAATTCCGTGAGAGCTGGCGCCAGCACCAGCGCGTAGCTAAAGGAAGCAAGCCCGTCCAGCGTCCAACCCCACCACGCCGCCCAAAATCCTAGGATTTGTTGGCGGTTCAGCTTGGTGGGCCTGTGCCCACGCGCTGCTTCGGGCTTGGCGGCAGAGTTCATTTCAGTCCATTTCCGGCATCTCTGATATCAGGCGTACATGCCTCACGCAACCATCAATTCGCGGTAATTTCTTGGCAAATTTCGGCCTTTTAAGCGGCATCAAGTGTGCGCAACAGGCGCTTTTGCGTCATGCACCATGCGCACTGTGCGGCACCTGTTGTTCGCCTGCTATGCGCCGTTTCGGAGCGCTTTTTCGGGCGAATTGCTGAGACTTGCCAGCGCCGTTCGTGAATCACTGCGCGCTCGCCTCGCGCACTTCGGGCACTCGTCGCATCCCAACTGACACGGCCAGTCCTATCGCCAGCACTAGGATGATAGCGGCCGCGACGCCAGTCCATCCTTCACTGGACCATGCCTTTCCCGTCCCGGTCCCCAGGATGCTCGCG
>JASHWB010000020.1 GCA_030044295.1 Candidatus Acidiferrales bacterium | reverse complement strand
GCGATATGGAATCTGGAGGCAAGAGAGATCCTTCGCTTCGCTCAGGATGACGGCATCTCTCGTGTCGTAAGCATTTACCATTCTCGAAGAAGTCCGAGTCGCAGGTACTGCACCAAGACAGTCTCCGTCTCGCTTCCCGCCAAAATGGATTCCTGACAAACACGACGCGCGCCAATTTGGATCGAGTGCGTCCGGCGCCGACTTGCTACATTTGGCTGCACGAGGGGTGCGCCATGGCTGCCGAGTCGAAGCGCCACACTTACAAAACGCTGCTGGCGTTCGCGACGATCTATCTCGTTTGGGGCTCCACATTTCTGGCGATTCGCATCGGAGTGCATGAAGTTCCGCCGTTTTTGCTGGCGGGGATGCGCTTCGTGATTGCGGGAGCCGCGCTTTTCGCCTGGGCGGCCGCGCGCGGCGAGCGGTCGCCATCAGGCCGGGAGTGGGTGTCCGCATTTCTGCTCGGCTTCTCGTTTTTCATTCTGGATTACGGTTTGGTTTTCTGGGCCGAGCAGCGCGTCGCGTCCGGGATTACAGCGGTGATGCTGTCGGTGAATGCGGCGTTCATGGCGCTCGCCGAAATTTCGATCTTGCGCACACAGAGACTCACAGTCCGATTATCGGCCGCGCTGCTGATGGGAATTGCCGGCGTCGCCGTCCTGGTAAGCCGAACGTTGCACCTGGGCGGCGAGCCGATCGATCGGCTGGGCGCCATCGCGCTGCTGGTCGCGTCGGTGAGCTGGTCTGTTTCGTCCTGCTTGACGCGCAAGCTGCCACTGCCTTCGTCCAAAGTGATGAGTTCGGGGATTCAGATGCTCGCTGGAGGATTCTTGCTATTCGCGTCTGCGGGAGCCCTCGGAGAATTCCATGGCTTTCATCCCGCGCAGGTTTCGCGCGGCGCGTGGCTGGCACTTCTATATTTGATCGTCGCGGGATCGATTATCGGATTCACGACGTACATGTGGCTGATCGATCATGAGTCGCTCACGAGAGTGGGCACCTACGCGTACGTGAATCCGGTGATCGCCGTGCTATTGGGTTATTTTTTCGCAGGCGAGCCGCTGGGTATGCGCACGATTCTGGGAACGCTTTTCGTGCTAGTAAGCGTGATTGTGATAACCACCGCGCCGTCGCGAAAATCCGCTGCAGCTGTTCCGCCCGATGCGCTGGAGCCCGCTTCAGATTAGGCTATTCGTGGCGCAGCGCGACCATCGGATCGATGCGCATTGCACGGCGGGCGGGAATGAAACATGCGAGTAGGTCGACGAGCGACAGAAGACCGGCAACCGCAACGCCAGTTTTGGAAACGCGGGGTTATTCGGCGGAGGAGCGAGCCATGTCGCGGCGGAGGTATTGCGCGGCGATGATGAACAACACGCCGCCGATGACGGTGCTGACGGCTAAGGGGGACATGGTGTAGCGGATTACGTTGACGCCGAAGACTTTTTGGAAGCGATCGTTGAAGACGCCGATGAGGTATGGACCCATGCCGAGACCGAGCAGCTCGGAGACGAGATAAATCAGCGCCGTGGCGAACGCGCGCATGCCGACTTTCACGACCGAATGCGACACGGCGACCATGGGGCCAACGTGGACCGGCGAAAGCGCCTGCACGATGACGAATCCCACGAGGCAGACAAAAAGACTATGGGATAAGACGAACAGCAGCACTCCGACGCTCGCGGAGATGGAGCAAATCGCCGGGACGTAAACCTTCCATTCGATTTTGCGGCGTCCCGCCCAATCGGAAAGATAGCCGCCGATCAGAGTACCCGCGACACTGGCGACGATGGTGATCGTACCCATGTACGTCCCGATTTGGGCAGTGTTGAGGTGGTAGATGCGGCCCAGAAATGGCGCAACCCAGGTGCCAAAACCGAATTGCGTGAAGGTGGTGAAACAGAATCCGATGAGGATCAGCACGTAGCAGGTTCGTCCCGACATGTAGCGCATGGTTTCGCCGAGGCGCTGCTGGCTGGTGTCCACTTTGGTCTTTTCCGCGGTGCCGCGCTTTGGCTCCTTCACTGTGAAACGGAATAAAATCGCCACGAGCAATCCGGGAATGCCGGCGACGAAAAATGCATCGTGCCAACCATAGTAGTGGTTCACCCAGCCGCCAATAAATGAGCCGAGGAAAATACCGAAGGCGGGGCCGAGTTGATAGAAGGCCATCGCCGTGGAGCGGCGTTCGCCGGGATACAAATCGGAGATCATGGACGTGGAGGGCGCTGTTCCGGCCGCTTCGCCGATGCCGACACCGAAGCGCGAGAGCGTGAGTTGCAGCGCATTGCGCGCGACGCCGCCCAGCGCGGTCATGCCGCTCCAGATAATCAGTCCCCAGGTGATGATGTTTCGGCGGCTGCCTCGATCGGCCCAGCGCGCCACGGGCGCGGCAAGGATCGAATAGAGAATCACGAATCCGAAGCCGCTGATGAAGCCCATGGTGGCGTCGGAGACGTGGAAGGTGTGCTTGATTGGGTCGATGAGGATATTGATGACGGTGCGATCGAGGAAATTCAACGAGTAGATTACGGTGAGCAGGGCCAGCGCCCAGACCGCCGGCGCGGAAATGGGGACGTTTGCGGAGCCGGTTTTACGGCCTGGATCCGCCGTGCTGCGATCGACGTCCAATTCCACCCCCGACTACGCCGCGGTTACTTCCAGCCAGAAGGCATGCCGAACGGGACGGGCCAGGAGAGCCCGTTGATTTCGCGGATTTTGCCGGCTTCGATTTTGAAGAGCTGCGGCTTCAAGAACGTGATCGGCCGCAGCAGATTCCGCGGCACGGCGATCGTTCCCACTCCGGCGACGTCCACCGATTTCACGTTCCCTTCGTTGTCGTAGAGCGCCAGGTTCAACACCAGACCTTGCTGCTCGTCCACCACCAGCGGAAAGGAATCGCGTACCTGCTGGAGCGAACTGAAAAATCCCCGGTTGATTTCGTCCGCGCAGTTCCCGCCGAACACGTGAAAGTCCGGATGCGCCGGATCGATCGCCGGGCTGTTGGGATTGTTGGTGGTGGCGATGCCGTTCTCGCTGATGCTGCAGCCGCTCGCGAACGGCACGTCCGTGGCGTTCTTCTGCGCGAATCCCTGGAAGTATTTTTTCGTCGCTTCGATCATGTCTGCGCGCGAGGTCCGCTGGTCTTTTGCGAGCGGTTCAAGCAGCGCGACGTCCGGTGAAATGAAGCCGCTGGGATCGGGCTCATCGATCAGGATGGGCGTCATCACGCCCGCCGTGTTTTCACCCAGCCCGCCTTCCGGACGCAGTTCCTGGCGCGCGATGATCGCTTCCACTTCAGTGATCTGATGGTCTTTGACTTTCAGCCGCAGCGCGATGATCCCCTTCAGCCAGCCGAATTCGGTGATGTCGCCGTAGTAGCCGGCCTCGCCGCTTTCCGGATCGGCCAGATAAACGCGATAGGTGCCGCGGCCGGTGAACGTCTTCCAGATTCCCTCGCCCGGCGGAACAAGCTGGCCATTTTCCGTGTACTTCACGTCCTGCGCCAGCGGCACTCGGCGCGGGCTGCGGTTCACCATCGCCTTGAAGTAGTTATCCACCACTTCGGCCAGACATGCGCGGTCGCATGGCTCCGCAATCGAGCCGACCACCGGCTTCGGTATGCGAGTGAGATTGGTGCCCTGATCCGGCGCCGCGAACGCAGGAGACGAAACGCCCGGTGAAATCACCGCCCAGACGGCAAGAAGCAACATCGCAAAAACTGCTGCACGCAAAATGTTCCGCAAAGGTCTTCTCCGAAATTTATGGAAACGCAGGCTTCATGTTGAACGGAATTTCGTACATGGTCATTTCAATGCGGCTGATGCTGCCCTTTTCCACGCGATACGCTTCGTTGGCGATATTGGTCCGCGGCACCATGAAGTAGTGCGGAACGTGCCATACCTGGCCGTTGGTGAGCTTGATCGACGTCACCGTGCCGTCAAAATCCAAATACGACGAGGCCAGCACGGCTCCGCGCTCCACGTCCGTCACCAAAAAGCGCCGGTCGCGCACACCGGTGGTGAATCCCAGAAAGCCCAGCTTGTATTGGTCCGTGCAGTTCAGCGAGGTAAAGTCGACGGTTTCATCGGCATGCCCGTAATTCTGCGGATGCGGGCGATTGGTGGTGTAGGTTGCGTCCTCGGTACGCTGGCAGTCCGGAGTGAACGCGTACACACCCTTGCCGTCGTTGAGCTGCAAGCCTTCGAGATACATGTAGGCAGCTTGATCGAGCGCCGCGCGCGTCTCGCGCTGATCGGCAGGAATCGGCTCGAGCCAGCGCGGATCGGGCTTGCCCATTTTTTCGTACTCCGCTGCGCCGTGCGGATCGTGGGCCACGAACTGCTCGGCTTCGGTGATCTGATGATTCACCACTTTCAATCGCACGATCAGAATCGCGCCCACGCCGTTTTCGTACGCCACGGTAATGGCGCCGACGTTGCCTTCCTCGGGATCGTCGAAATCGTGGCGATAGTGGCCCAGGCCGCTGATGGTGGCCCACAGCGCTTGGCCGATCTTCAAGCGGACGTTATCCTGCGCGTATTGCACGTCCGGCGCGAGCGGCGCTTTCGAGGGGTCGTGCGCGGCCATGGCCGTCAAATACTTGTCCATCATCCCATCGAGGCATGCCCGGTCGCACCCGGTCGATTCCGTGGCAGCGGCGGCTCGCGGCATACGAGCAGCCGAAGCTCCGGCGGTAGTGCCACCCTTTGCCGCTGCGCGCGGAACGCACGGCGCCGCAAGCAGCGCCGCCGCGGCTATCAAGAACGTCAAGCGAAAAGGCGACAGACTAGAAATTTGCGTCAATGAAATCCCCCGAGACGAAAATCCCTGCGGTTGAGCGGCAGGCTCTGTCCTTGCCCGGACCTGCCGAATGGTGCTCCAGACAAGCGCGCTGAACTATATACCAAGGCTCCTTAACAGACACCAGATTTTCCGTCTATTCACGAACAAAATTTCGGACGCAAATCCCGGGCGTCCCCGGACGGAGCGGCCAAGAAGGTGGCATCAGAATGGGCGCTTGCTAATAGTGCGAGCGGCTTTGCCGAATGGTTCTACCGAACGACGACCAGCGATCGTTTCCGTTCGCCTACAGCGCGAGTCTTCGAAGAGCCGCCCGGCGCGGCTTACTGCGCGCTAATCTGCCAGGACACGCCGAACCGGTCCTGCACCCAGCCAAACCTTTTGCTGAATGGGTATTCCGCCAGCGGCATGAATACCTTGCCGTCCTTGGAGAGCGCTTCAAAATAGCGCGTCACATTCGCTTCGTCATCTGCGGTGACAAAGAACGAGACCGAAGGCGTAAAGGTGAAATTGTGCACCGGAGGGCTATCACTGCACTTGAACGTGCGGCCATTCAAGGCGAAGACCGCCGCTTGCACGGCACCTTCAGGCCCCGCTTGGCCCGGGCCGTAGCGCTTGATGCTGATTATCTGAGAGTTCTCGAACAGGCCGACGTAAAAGTTCATGGCCTGCTCCGCTTGTCCGGTGAACATAAGGAAAGGGACGACTTCGGGTTTCGCGTTCATGGCAAATTCCTCGTATTGGTTGACGAAGGCGACAGTGCAATCATTCGGTTTTTCCGCTCTGCTCAGTCGAGAGAATCGAAAAGTTCAGCCGCCTTCGAAAATTCCGGGTCGCCGGCACGAATCGTTTGTCCGCCGGCGGATTTGAACGGCTCTTCGGAGGGTATGCGATCGAGCCAACGCTGGTGCGAGAGCTTTTCGTGATCGGAAAACTGGAGGCGCAGCATCAAGCGGACGTTTGCGTTCGGCGCAACGGGCGCCTCAGTCTCTTCCGGCTCGTGCGCTGCTTTCGCGCCGGACTTCGCGGCGGTTTTCGCGCCAGATTTCGGGGCTGCTTTCTTCTTGCCGCCCTTGGCAGGACTGTCGGCCGCTTTCGAGGGCTCGTCCGCTTTGGGTGCTTGCGCCGAAGATGTTGCGGCTGCGTCTTCCTCGCGCTCAAATTTCAGGAGCATCTTGCTACCCAAACGGAAACCTTGTTTCCAGGCTTCCACTTTATGCCGCGCCTGCTGCGCGGCGTCTTCGTTGGTGCCGAAATCAAATACCAATATGGATTGGGGCATGCATCCTCTATAAAGGCCGAAGCGAGATGTGTCAAGGAGCAGAAAAATGCTGCTCGGGGTTTTCGAGCGCGCCAACTTGGCCTCGGTCGCGGTCACGCAGCGGGCAAGGGGTGCCATAGCTTTCTACGAGGCAACGCGGTTCAATGCTAGAATTGGCTACAATTAAATGGGCGCCGAGGTAGCTCAGTTGGTAGAGCAGCCGATTCGTAATCGGCAGGTCAAGAGTTCAAGTCTCTTCCTCGGCTCCAGCTTTAACCTGCTTTCTTTCGGATTAGTTGACTGTGCGACGGTTCTGAAGTTCTATTGTCTTAGCGTTCCCTAGCTGCCAATCCCGAGATGCTTCGGCGCCTTAGACCGGTAAGGTAGGGCTGGCTGCATAAGTCTCCGTTGGGGCACGGTTGACACTACCCAAGCGTTGGGATAGGCTCCCTGAATCCGGCCTGAAATCTGATCACATGAGGGTTCCATGGTTGCACAACTAGCAAAAACCTATCGCGCAGTGCTTTGCGCCCGCTGTAATGAGCCGATAGTCGTTTCCCCGAAGGTGGCCAGCCTGCAAGATGAAATCGAGCACAAAGGGGCAGATTCATCCCGTGCTTTTGCGCTTCGGTGCGTGCTCTGCGAGTACGAGAGCGTTTATACAATCGAAGATGTGAAGCGATTCGAGGGAGAACCACGGCGAAGAACAGCTAGGACGCGAGTGGCCACCGCCTAACAGTCCCATCTAACACAACTGCAATCAGATTCGCGGCAGAGCCACTTCGGTGAAGGTGTATGGCCGCGACGTTTCACCCCGCGAAGAATCTAGTCCTAGGTCATGCTCTGGTGCCGCCAGCCTTGGACTGGCAAGCGGCACCAGAAATTTCCGCAGCAGAGTCAACTATTCATTCCGTTGTGCCTTAATGGCCGCCGCCTCCGCCTTGGCCGCTGCCGAAGTCGAACAGATCCCAGAGGTCGCTGATAGCGGGACTATTTGTTGGCACGTAGGGGTTGGAACGCTCGGCGATCGGGTTTGGGAAGTTATCCCGGCTGCGCTTGCTGACCGTCCCGATGCTCCAGTTCCGTTCGATGAACTTGAGGATCGACACGTGGTCCGCGTATTCATGCGAAATGTGGCCGGGGTTTGTGTAGGGAGAGACGACCAGGAAGATTATGCGCGTTCCGTCGCCGAAGAAGTCGAGCGGCTGCACGTAACCGGAATCGTAATAGCCGCCACCTTCGTCTTCGGTGATGAAGATCGCCGTATCCTTCCAGTACGGTGATGCCTTCACGTCGTCGATGATTTTTTGGCAGAAGCCCTCGAAGAGATCGAGTTTCGACGACGATGGGTGTCCATCGACGTAGCCGCTTGGCTTAACGATCGAAACTGCCGGTAGCGCCCCGTTAGCGATGTCCGCGTACAAGTTGATGGAATCGGCGATGTGCGCCTTCACCTGAGCCGGATGCGACATGATCGAGGTGTCGTACTGAAACGGGTTGCAGATGTTGCAGTACTCGTCAGCGTTCGCGCCGTTGGTTCCGTAGTTGAGCTCGTACGGATCGGGGACGTAGTTGTTCCACTGATCTCCGTAGTACTTCCACGAGATACCGTTGCTATTCAAGTCGTCGCCAATGCTGGGAACGGACGACGGAGGAACCGTGAACGGAGTGTTGGACGGGTTCTGGTCGGTGTAAGCGTCCTTGCCATTGCCGAAATAGCCGGGATTGTAATTGTTCAGCAGGTAGTAGCGGCCCTGCTTGCAGTGAGGATCGATGTGGATCGATTTGAGATAGGCGACGATCTCGCCAACGCCCGGCTGAGAGGTGTCGGAGCAATCGCTATAGGAGCCGCCGCCGTACACCGCAGCATTGGAAGAGTAGGACCACTCAGACTGCGGGTAACCGGCGTTGTAGCTTTCGCCATAGCCATCCTCGGTGTACCAGTTGTTGGTCCCTGGAGCGGGATTGGGGTTTTCAATTTCATTGACGACGCCAGCGTCTGGATTCGGCTGATTCTGGTACGGTTGCGTGAAGACCATCTGATTTTCGGGCGGCACGTACGGCGTGCTGCTGTTGGGATCGTGGAAATAAATCATATCACCATGGCCAAACATGATGTGATTGGCGCCTGTACCACCGTCAACGGATTGGTGGAAGTTGTCGCTCATCGCGTAGCTATCGGCGAGGCTCTTGAAATAGGGCACGTCTCCCTGTTGCACGTTGTAGAACCCAAGAGCAGTCGAGCCTTCTCCAGTGGTCGTGGCTTTGGGAACGCTTGAAAGGTAGGTGGTCGTAAAGCAAGGTGTGTGGTCGCCATCACTGGAGCACAGCGGCGGCTGATTGACGCCATTGGTACCCGCGCCAACAGTATTTTCAACATACGAGAACAGCTGGGCTGTGCAACCAGATGGGTTGTCGTACGTTGAATTTTCCGCACTGCAGCCTTCCTGCTGCCACATCTGATAGAAGCGATGGACGGGGCTGGCAGCGTAGTCGGTGTATTGGAGCGTGGCGCCATTGGTCAGCTGGAACGGCCCAGCGGGCAAGTTGTTAACGTTCGCGATGCGAGTATCTGGCGTTTTGCTCGTGAGACCGGTGCCGCCGCTGGCGAGACTTTGGTAGTAGGACGCCGGCAAACCGCTTTCGGATTCTTCGGCGCACTGCACTGCGGTGATACCCGTGCCGCAAGGATTGCTGCCCGAGAAATAGCCGTTTGCACCGCTCGGACCCCCGACCAGCTCAGGCGGCATTACGTTGCTGGTGAACGGTGCGCTGGGCGGACTGAGAAGGAAAGTGCCGTAGTCTTGCCCGAATAGCTGTTGCGCTTTGTCGAAATTCGGCCCGGGGATGGCGTTCTTATTTGCGTCGAGGCTGACGATGCCTTCGGAGAGGAGGTTGTAAACCGTTTGGCCATGTTTGGGCGCATAGGTGGCGAACACGTGGTCGAAACTTCGGTTTTCCCCAATGATTACGATCACGTGTTTGATCGGTGAGGTGGTCTGGGCGTCGCGGGGCTCGACTGGAGACGGTGGCGGAGCCGCGCTCGCTAAATTAGCACCTACCGTAAACTGAAAAAGCGCTAGGGTCGTCAAGCCGATGCAAAGCGCGTCAGAAGCCATAGCTGCTAAACGCTTCAGGTTCATTCTTCCCTCCTCTTTATTTGCTTGCGGCGGTACGGACGGCAAATCTCAAGGAGTGATACCAAGGACGTATTACAACGCCATGTACAGGTGGCTAAACGCGAAAGAAATCTAAGTTACAGCGCATTGAACTCCGCCGGGCGCGAAGCGATCCGATCTACAAGCGTAAGTTTGAAAGGTTGGCACGGGAACAAGGAGCCGGTTACGGAATGCGAGGTGAAGCGGGGCGGCGGGCGGCTGGGTGCGGAGGCTTTAATTTCCGCCGCATTCGCGTTGCGAGCGTTTGGAGCATGTCGCTTTCGGCTTTTGCTCGCCGCTCGCCGGCACGACGCGAATCAGGCCCATCATGCCGTTATCTTCGTGCTCCAAGAGATGGCAGTGATACACGAAATCACCGACGGTATTTGGGTCGCGAAAGTCCATGCGGAGGCGCACGCTGGGGTAACTCAGCGAGCGCCCGTTGTAGTAGGGAACGTTCACGGTATCGC
>JASHWB010000253.1 GCA_030044295.1 Candidatus Acidiferrales bacterium | reverse complement strand
AAGGCGGCGAACTTTTCTTCGAACAAGGGTCCGTTCAGCTTCCCGGGGAAAATCGCGACAAAAATCTCGACGTAAAAGAGATTCTCCGCCGGAGCGAAGCCTTTGAAAAAGCTCTGCGCGATAGCGAAGAACGTTTCCGGCTGACGTTCGAGCAGGCCGCCGTCGGGATGGCCCACGTCGCGCCGGATGGACGGCTGCTTCGCGTGAACCGCAAGTTCGGCGAAATCCTTGGCTATACTCCGGACGAGCTGCAAGTCCACAAGTTTCAAGAGCTTACCTACCCGCCCGATCTGCCGAACGATCTGGCGCATCTGCGCCGGCTAATGGCGGGCGAAATCGATCAGTATCTGATCGAGAAGCGCTACATCCGCCGCGACGGCCAGTTGGTATGGGCCAAACTGACCGTCGCGCCCGTCCGCGACGGCGAAGCCGGGGTCAAGTACTTCGTTTCGATTGTCGAAGACATCAGCGCGCAGAAGGACGCGGAAGAACGCCTGCTGGCGAGCGAAGAGCGCCTCCGCGTCCTGCTGGATTTTCAGACTGCGGCGATGAGCAACATGGCGGAGGGGCTATACACGCTCGATGAGGCAGGCCGGCTGACCTCGATCAATCCTGCCGCCGAAGCGATGTTCGGATGGAGCAGTGCGGAGCTGCTTGGCAAGAATATGCATGAAGTCGTCCATTACAAGCACCTCGACGGAGCCGCTTACGCTGTGGAAGATTGCCCCTGCTTCCAGGTCCTGAGTGGCGGTCCCGCTGTGCGGGAACACGAGGATTTTTTCATCCGTAAGGATGGCAGCTTCATGCCCGTGGTTTACAGCGCCTCGCCGCTGCGACGAGGCGGCAAAATCGCCGGCATCGTCATTGGATTCCGCGACGACTCCGAGCAACGCTTGGTGCGGAGTGCTTTGCAAGCAAGCGAGCGCCAGGTTCGCGAAACCCTCGATGCGCTTCCCGTGGCCGTTTACACGACGGACGCGCACGGCCAGCTAACTCACTACAATCCGGCCGCGGTTGAGTTTTCGGGCGAAGCCCCGGAGCTCGGCAGCGACAACTGGTGCAGCAGTTGGACGTTTTTCCGCGAGGACGGGTCGGTGCTGCCACGCGAGCAGTGCCCCATGCACATCGCACTGCGCGGCGGAGATGTAGAGGACGGCGTGGAAATCACGGCCGAACGCGCCGACGGCACAAAACGCTCGTTCAAGCTTTACCCGCGACTGATTCGCGACGCGGCAGGCGGCATCGCCGGATGCGTGAATATGCTCGTGGACGTCACGGGGCGAAGACAGGCGCAACAGGCGCACAGCCTGCTCGCCGCGATCGTGGATTCTTCCGGTGACGCTATTGTGAGCAAAACGCTCGATGGAGTTATCACGAGTTGGAATGAGTCCGCGGAGCGCCTGTTTGGCTACTCCTCCGCCGAAGCGATAGGCCAAAACATGATGATGCTCGTTCCAAGCGAACGCCGGCAGGAGCAAGTGAGCATCCTTGAGCGGATCGGCCGCGGCGAGCGAATCGACCATTTCGAAACGGTCCGAAGGCGCAAGAACGGAACATTTGTAGATGTCTCGATTTCGGTCTCGCCTATAAAGGATTTGGCGGGCCGTGTAATTGGCGCTTCCAATGTATCGAGAAACATCACTGATCGCCGACGCGCCGAAAAGGCTCTCGCCGAAACCGCTCGCCAGCAGAAGGCGCTGTTTCATTTCACGGACGGCCTGCATCGGGCCTCTTCGATGGAAGAGATCTGCGACTCCGCGTTGAACGCTATTTTCGAAGCTTTCCCGTGCGATCGCGCTTCCATCCTGCTGACCGACGAGAACGGGCGCATGCGTTTCGCAAGCTGGCGCGGTCTTTCCGGCGAGTATCGGCGAGCCGTGGAGGGACACTCCACGTGGAAACCGGATGATCCAAGTCCGCAGCCCGTTTGCATCGAAAACGTCGACGTAGCCGCATTTAGCAATGCTCTGCGCGCTGTTAAAGCGGAGGGGATTCGGGCCCTCGCCTTCGTTCCGCTGGTGTTGGATGGCAGGCTGATCGGCAAGTTCATGACTTATTTCAATTCTCCCCATTCGTTCTCGGATGAGGAAATCGATCTTGGTGTCGCGATCGCGCGAACTCTTGCCTCGGGGATCGAGCGCAAGCGCTCCGAGGAATCTCTTCGGGCCAGCGAAGCACGGTTGCAAAAGGAGGCCGACGCACTGGCGGACCTGAACGACTGGAGCGCGCGGCTATGGGGAATGCGCAGTCTGGACCAGGGCTTGGACGAAATGCTCGGCACCATAATCGACCTTCTGGGCGCGAACAAGGGCATGGTCCAGCTGCTCGATCCGCGCACGAACGCCCTGTCGATGGTGGTACAGCGCGGCTTCAACCAGGAAATCGATCGTCACTTTCGGAATGCGGGAGTCAGTCCCGACTCTGCATCGGGCCGTGCATTGAGCCAGCGTCGAGCAATCGTGCTGAAGGATGTTGAGACGGACGCGCGGTACGAGCCTTTTCGAGCCCTCGCCCGCGCTGCGGGATACCGCGCCGTGATCGCGGCGCCGTTGATCGATAGCGACGGGAATCCCATGGGCATGTTGACCACTCATTTTGCCTCGCCGCATGAGCCGACGGAGCAAGAAATGCGCCGTCTGGACCTGTACGCCCGGCAGGCCGCCAATTTTATTCGCCGGTACAATATCGAGGAGGCGTTGGTCAAAAGCGACAAGCGCTTGCGCACCATGGCCGAAAACCTCGATGCGCAGGTCCGCGCTCGCACGGCCGAGCTTGAAACGCGCAATGCCGAAGTGTACGAACAATCGGAGCGGTTGCGCGACCTTTCGGCGCGCGTTCTGCAGGCCCAGGACGATGAACGCCGGCGGATCGCTCGCGAACTCCACGATAGCGTCGGGCAGATTCTCACGGTGCTGGGGCTGAACGTTGCGTCGCTGGCCATGCATTCTCCCGCTTTGCCTTCAGACGTTGCGGAAACGATCGAGAAAAGCGAACGCCTGCTCGATCAGCTAAACCGGGAAATTCGGACGATGTCGTACCTTCTACATCCTCCGCTGCTCGATGAGAGCGGTCTCGGCGAAGCCTTGCGTTGGTACGTCAGCGGTCTGCGGGGAAGAATTAACATCGACATCGACCTGGAAGTTGCGGCCGATTTCGGAAGGCTCGCGCCCGACGCTGAACTGGCGGTTTTCCGCGTGGTACAGGAGGCTCTCACAAATATCCACCGCCACTCGCAGAGCGAAATGGCCGTGATTCGCCTGGCCAGGACCGATGAGAGCGTCACCGTGGAAATTCAGGATTGGGGAACAGGCATCCCTCCTGAAAAGCTGAAAGTGATCCAATCGCGCGGCACCGGCGTGGGCATTCGCGGGATGCGTGAACGCGTGAGGCAGATGCGGGGGGAGCTCAGTATCGAATCGAACGCTGATGGGACCCGCGTTTGCGTGACGTTCCCCATCTCTCATGCGACGACGCAACGCTCGTACGGGGAAGAATCTCTCGCCACTTAAGGCGATACCTCTGAACTGATATTCGGCACTTATAACGAACCCATGCCCGACGCACCCGCAATCCTATGCATCGACGACGAACCTGACGCGATCAAGATCCGAAAGCTCTTGCTTGAATCGGAAGGATATCGAGTTTTCGGCGCCACTACGGGCGAAGAAGGTCTCCGCCTTTTTCAGCAGCATAAGATCGACGCGGTCGTCGTTGATTATCGGATGTCCGGCATGAACGGACTAGCAGTAGCTCCGCCGGGCGGTAGCTTGATTTTCGTGGCTGTGGATCGACCTTGCGCCGGGAAGCTATAAAATATTCACGGCCCGCGCTGCCAGCAGCGCCAGAATCAGCAACGAGATCAGCGACTGCGCCATTGTTGCCAGCTTGGCGCCACGCGATAGCACGGCCGTGTCCGTCGGCGAGAACGCCGTGCTGGTATTGAATGCCAAGAAGAGGTAATCGACGAATTGAGGCGACCAAGGCGCAGCATCCGTCTCGCTTTCCGGCCGCGTCATCTGAGGAAACAAAAATGCGCTCCTGATCGGCCCCGTCGCGCGCTCCCTCGCATGTGGACCGCCCGCATCAAGCCTCCAGTACCACAGCGCAAACACTAAGACGTTCGTCATCCACAGTCCTGCCGCCGAGCGCAACAGCGCTCCGGGCGGTTCGCGATGCGATGGCAGTCCCTGAACCAAAAAAATCAATGACCCGATCAGAAAAATCGTCAGAATAGCGTCCACGATCACTGCGAGCGCGTGGTTAAGGCTGTGACGCCCGCTGCGGTGCGTAATCACCAGCGGAGCCAGCAACAGCAGAATAATCGAAAGCAGCAGCCAGCGAGGTCCGACCGAGAGTTCCTCGGGCAATCCCAAATACATACATCCGGCAGCGATCAGCGCCACGGCCGCCGGCCATCGTGGCTCCCGCTCGCGACCCAGTCGCGGCACCGAATCGCTCGTATCCGGCGCCTTCATCCACCAATATCCAAAGTTCCGCCAGAGAGCAGGCGCGCGCCCTGGTGGACTGTCACAAGGAGCAGCTTGATTTCGTCAGGGACCTTCACGCTTCGATCTTATCGTTCCCGAAAGCGCTATCGCGGAGGCAGGCGCCTGTTGTTTCTGTTGAGTAAGCCCTCTGCGCCGGGAGCCGCAGGCGCACGGGCACGAGATTCGAGCGCTACTTCGAAGAATGCGAAAAGACGGACAGGTTAATCGCATCGGCCATGGCCTTGTACCCCGCGTCATTCGGATGCAGATGGTCGCGAATGTTAAACGAAGCGCGAATCTGCAAGGGATTTGCGGGATCCTGCACCGCCTTGTCGAAGTCAACCACGGCGTCGAAGGCGCCGCTGGTCAGAATCCAGTGATTGACTGCCTCGCGGATTTTTTCACCCTGGTCGCTGGCATAGCTGGCGCCCACATAAGGCGTGAGCGTTGCGCCCATCACTTTGATGCCGTGCAGATGGGCGCGCTCGATGATCTGTTTCTGCGCCGCAATCAATTCCTCGGCGGTGACGGGATTTTCCACGCCCGGACGTCCGCGCAACCCGATATCGTTGATTCCTTCCAGCACGATCATCCATTTCACGCCCGGAAGGCTGAAAACGTCGCGGTCGAGGCGCGCCAGAGCCGCCACGCCCATCATGTTCTCCAGCAGTTGATTGCCGGAGATGCCCTCGTCCACCACAGCCCACTTGCCGTCGAGCGACTTATCCGCCGCGATTCGATTCGCTAATTGGCTGGGCCAGCTGCTATCCGTATCCGGCGTCGACGTAGCCCCATCCGTGATGGAATCGCCGAACGCCACGATAACGCCCGCGTTTTCCGGAGCCAGCACATCGACCGCGGAAATCCAATACCACGACTGCGTCGTTGACTTCGCGTCGATGGAAGGGGCGGACGTGAAATCACCCGGGCCTGAAATGTAAGTGGTGTGCAGACCAGTCAGATGGTCGGTGGCATTTTCGGCTTTGTCCGTCACGTAAACACTGATCGCCAGGTACGTCATGGCCGGAACTCGCAGATCGACAGGATCGCTCAACACTTCAGCTCCCGCGGGAATGACGATCGAAGGCTGGCCGCTGAAGGTCAGAGGATGATCCGTGGAAACCACGATCGACGAATCCTTGTCGCGCAATGCGATGTGTGCCGCGCCGACGTGAAGCGCTGACGCACTGAAAGTGTTCGATAGCTGCACGCGAACCTGTGAACCGCCTATGCTGGACCGCACGATCATCCGCACGGTTTGATTTTCAAACGTGGGCGGAGGTGGAAAAAGTGGCGGCCGCGCCGCCTGGCCGGAGCTATTCGCTGCCGGTCCGTTGGAGCTGCCTGGGAAAACGATCACAGCACTCTGCGGCGAAGCAGCCCATGTAGGAACCCAGTGGCTTTGCGCGCCGGCTGCCTGCGACGCATAGCTAGTGAGCGCGACGATGCACGATGCGAACAGAACGATACGGTGAGCGCATTGCATGTGATTGCCTCCGGAATGTGCCCGGAATTATCGACACTCCGGCCATAAATTACAAGATGCCATTGGAAGTATCTGGCGAGTTCGGAAGAGGGCTTGCCGGGGGCGCGTCCGGCACCTGCGCCTGGAAGAATTACTGCGAGGATTTTTGGCCCGAGATCGTCTTCGGCGGCTTCACAGCAATGTATGTGACCGTAGCCCAGCGCGCCTCGACGCTGACTTTAGTTCCCGGCTTGACCGCGTCGCGATCCACCTTCATGTCTTGCGGAATCGTCACCCAAACCGCGGGTTGGACGGTGAACGGCTTGATATCCAGGATATTTCCGCTGAACGATTGCACCGTGCCGACGATCTCCGTGGTAGCGGTTTCCTTGCTGGCCGCCGCCTTGGCATTGCCCTGAGGCAAAGCCGGAAGCGCAAACAGCCCAACCGCGATCACGATCAGAAGCGCCTTCGTCCAGGTCATGAGCCGCACCGCCTAATATGATTGCCAGCGAACCCCTTACGATGACCATTCCCCGTAGATCCGATTCGAGCTCGCTGACGCCCGTAACATACACCGGGAACCGTAACATGGCAATGCGAGTGTTTCGCGGCTGAACCGGCCAACGCGAGAGGCGCTGGCCCCTCGAAAGCGGCTATCGCCCGCTAACGGGCTTCTTGGCCAGGTCTTCTAAGCTCGGGTAGGAGGAAGCTTCAACGAAAGTATTCTCGGGGGGCTGCGAACCTTTTTTGATCGCCTGTACGAGCATGTCGAGCACTCTCTCCATAGTCAGCGACGTGAGCACGGCGGCCCGCAGTGTCTTCTGATCGACAAGAGATCTTAGCTGGCTGGCCACGCCCGCGCCCAGGCATGGAATGCCCAGCCACTTCGCGCGCTCCGATTCGTCAGCCCTGCTCTCGAAAGCCTTGCGGGCGCCAAAGATGAAATCCGCGTTCTGCGAAACGATCAACTGCGTACCGTCAGGTCGCACGGTCGAAAGATTCAGCCAGGAATTAACGGCGGCGCAGGCATTGTCAGCCGTGGAGCCCTGCACTTTCACGCTTTTGACCTCCACGTTTTGAGGCCGGCCGCGTTCCAGCCCCTCGAAGCGGCGCGAAGCTATGGAACTCATCGCAGGTCCGCGCAGATACAGCACGGAACCGCCACGCGGCAGTAGAGCCGCTGTCTGGCGCCCTTGTAAACGTCCGATTTCCAAGTGATCCTGCGAGACCAGAAAGACCGGCGCTTTCGCGTTGCGCCGCAGCTTGGCGATGTAATCCACCTGCGCGTTGCTCACCACCCACGCCATTCCGGCGGCCACTGCCGCTTCCGCCACGCGCGGCAGCCCCGTAGCGTTCACTGGCTCGATCAAAATCGCGTCGGGACGATCCGCGTCTTTTCCCTGCACCAGCGAAAGAAGCTGCTGGCTCTGCAAAATCGGGTCCATATCTGCGGAAATGACTTTCAGTTGCATATCCAGACGGCCGGCGGCCGCTTCAGCAGCGGACGTCTGTTCGCGCAAATACAGGTTGTCGCCAGGAATGGCGTAAACGAGCTTAAGTTTTTTCACGCGCGCTCCCGGTGGATTCGGAAATGTATGAGACGCGAGGATCCCGTGGCGGGTTCCCACCCATGTTGGAGTGTAAACGCAATGTTCCGTGATCGCTAACAGTTTGGGGCCGCTTTGTGACCATAACGGTATGCGCGCTCATGCGCCATAATTTCGCAGTTTTCGCGATCTTCAATCGCGGAAGAGCGGTCGTAACGTATAATTTCAGTATATGAACTTCTTGCGGCGCGGCTCCATCCACCTGTTCCGCCTCAAGGGTATCGACCTGTATCTCCACTGGTCTTGGTTCTTGCTGGCAATCGTGGCGGTCGTCTACCGTGAAGGCAGCTTTTCGTCGATAGGCTGGAACATGCTGGACTACGCGGCTCTTTTCGCCATCGTCACGATGCACGAATACGGCCACGCACTAGCTTGCAGACAAGTCGGCGGCACTCCTGATCAGATCGTGCTCTGGCCGCTCGGCGGCGTCGCTTACGTAAACCCTCCGCAGCGCCCCGGCGCCACGCTCTGGAGCATCGCCGCCGGCCCGCTCGTCAACGTCGCGCTCGCACCGATACTGCTGGGATTGTGGTATGCCGGCACGTTGCTCGGGTGGGCCACGCTAGCCCCTGATGTTTTCGACTTCATCAAAAATGTAAACGAGATAAATCTCGTCTTGCTTCTCTTCAATATGCTGCCGATTTTCCCGCTCGACGGCGGACAAATTCTGCGGTCTCTGCTTTGGTTCGCCGTGGGACGCGCGCGCAGCCTGCAATGGGCTGTGTGGATCGGATTCGTGGGCGCGGCAGGGCTGATACTGGTCGCCATACTTGCGCGATCGGCTTGGATCGCACTGATTTCAGCGTTCATTCTGATGAACTGCTGGACTGGTTTGCGGCACGCGCAGATTCTGGCGCGCATCGCCAAACTTCCGCGTCATGTGGGATACGCGTGCCCTTCGTGCCACAGCGCGCCGCCCGTCGGACGGTTCTGGGTCTGTGGTCTTTGCCACCAGCCTTTCGATATATTCGCAACTCAGGCCATCTGCCCCAATTGCTCGGCCAGGTTTTCCACTACGCGGTGCCTCGACTGCGGCGTGTTGCGGCCTGTTAGCGAGTGGCTGGCGGAAGCCCCCGCCCTCGCACGAACGTGATGGCACAGTTTTACGCGAGCCGGCAGAGGCCCGCCTATCCGGAAAAGTTAGCCAGATTCTGGAAAAAATGACAGGCCCAAGTACCAGAAGATCCCTGTGGAAATACGTATTCCTTGCGTCCGGCGGTACTGCCCTGAATAAACCCATCGTTCTTAGCGCCTTGCGTCTTCACCAAAAGGGCACAAACATCCCAAGGAACGATCCGGTTCGCCGAGTTTCGGCCCCCTCGTTGCATTAACCCCTCTGTAGCACACGGAATCCAGCCGCCGGAAATTTGAGGGGGGACTCATGTCAGAAACGGCGATGGGCGTTACCCAGACTGATGCGGTTTCGGAAAAGCGTTTGTGGCAAGCCGTATTGCTAACCACGATTCAGGATTGGATGTGCGGTCCACTACGGCGTAAGCGGCAAGCCGAGGAGTACCTCTTCCAGGACCAGAAGGACTTCCAATCCGTGTGCCAATCCGCGGGCATGGATCCGGACCAGCTTCGCGCAAAACTCAACCGCCTGCGAATGCGCTTGCTGACCAACCCGCAGTCGAACGCGGTGTTCAGTTAACTGCAAACGAGCCACAACCCAGCCCCTGCTTTACTCACTCGCTCTATCGGTGGGTCTTCCGGCCGATCAAAAACCCGATAAGGAACCCCACGCCGATCGCACTGACGGCAGCAACTACTGGCTTGCGCCGGATTTGCCTACCCGTGAACGTGATTGCGTCATCCGCGGCCCCATAGCTGCGCACTGCGGCGATCTTAACGGCTTTGGCTCCGTCTACCACAACGGAAGCCGTCTTCTTGGCGACGTCTTTGGCAACGTCGGCCGAATCTTCGAACACATCGGTGGTTCTGTCCAAGATGGCTGTTTTCGCTGACTTCATGTTCGACTGCCTCCTCCCTCGTTCAAGCACCTATCTGAAAGTTTGATGCGCGCGGGGTATGCTGCGGCTCCGCCCTGTACAAAAAACAAATGGGAATCTCGTGCAGCGCGATGAAATTCGATGTGCGTACTGATGGGAACCCACTGTGCTGCATTGAAAGCCTTTGACGATCACCTTGTGCTTTGCGCCTCCTCCAAAAAAGAACCCCCAGGACGAATCCTGGGGGGCGAAAATGCGAGCGAGGGACTTTGCAGGCGGGAGAACCGCTACCTTCCCTTCTACGTTCCCTCATTCCACGAAGCCAAGTAGTGCTCCTGCTCCGGCGTAAGCTTGTCGATCGAAACGCTCATCGATTCCAGCTTGAGCTTGGCGATCTGCTGGTCCAGATGCTCGGGCACGGCGTAAACCTGATTCTTCAGTTCCTTCGAATGCTTGGTCATGTACTCGGCCGCGAGCGCCTGATTCGCAAAGCTCATGTCCATCACCGAAGCTGGATGGCCCTCGGCCGCGGCGAGATTGATTAAGCGTCCGTCGCCGAGCAGATAGATACGCCGGCCGTCTTTTGTCGTGTACTCGTCCACGAACGGGCGCGCGATTTTCTTGCCGCTCGAGAGCCGCTCGAGCGCGGGAATGTCGATTTCGACGTTGAAGTGGCCCGAATTGCTCACCACTGCGCCATCC
>JASHWB010000252.1 GCA_030044295.1 Candidatus Acidiferrales bacterium | reverse complement strand
ACTTCTCCATCTTGCCGGTGACGATCTTCTCGATCACGGGGTCGGGCTTGCCAGCGGCTTTCGCTTCTTCAACGTAGACCTGCCGCTTTTGTTCAAGCACCTCCGGAGTAACTTCTTCGCGACGGAGGAAACGCGGATCAAGCGCGGCAATATGCATTGCCACATCGTGGCTTAGACCCTGAAAATCCGCGGTGCGCGCGACGAAGTCGCTCTCGCAATCGATCTCCACTAGAACGCCGATCTTGCCGCCAGCGTGAATGTAGGAAGTAACGAGGCCCTCCGAGGTGGCGCGCTGGGCCTTTTTTGCGGCGGCGACCTGCCCTTTCTTTCGGAGAATACCAACGGCTTGTTCCAGATCGCCGCCGGCCTCTACCAGAGCGGCGCGGCAGTCCATTACACCCGCCCCCGTTTTGTCACGCAACTGCTTCACGAGCTGCGCGGGAATGTCAGCCTTTCCTGTTTCGGGTGCTGTAGACATCGATATGCTCAGTTCCTTAGTGTTTTAGCTGCAATTTCTGGATTCGGATTGCGAATCGGCGCGAAACTAATGCTTGGCCTTATCGTCTTCGCCGGCAGCCGTAGCCGCAGCTTGATCCTCAGGCACCAATTCGGTTGGCTCGCCCTCAACGTAGTCGCCTTCCTGCTGCTCGTATTGCTCGTAGGCGCTGGTATCGACGTATTCGGGCCCGGCCTCGCCTTCGCCCTCCCCGGATTTCTGTTCCGCGATCTGCGACTGCTCGAAGGACTGGCGGCCCGTGAGGACGGCCTCGGCGATTTTCGATGTGAAAAGACGAATGGCGCGCAAAGCGTCGTCGTTGCCAGGAATGACCCAATCAACCAAGTTCGGGTCGCAGTTGGTGTCAACGATCGCGACTACCGGGATGCCCATCCGGCGCGCTTCGCGGACCGCGATCGCTTCGGAGTTTGGGTCAATGACGAACATCACATCCGGCAGCGCGGCCATGTTTTCAACACCGGCGAAATTCTGCTGCAAGTGCTTCAGCTCGCGATCGAGACGCGCACCCTCTTTTTTCGAGAACTCGGCCATCCGGCCGTCCTCGGACATGGACTTCAAGAGCTTGAGGCGCTTGATGGATTTTTGTAGCGTCACCCAATTGGTGAGCGTGCCGCCTAGCCAACGATGATTGACGTAGAACATGCCGCAGCGCTGGGCTTCTTCCGCGATGGCTTCCTGGGCCTGGCGCTTTGTGCCGAGGAACAGGATACTTTTGCCCCCGGCCGCCTGGTCGGAAACATAGCGAGCCGCTTCGCGGAACATCTTCAAAGTTTTCTGAAGATCGATGATGTGAATGCCGTTGCGCTCGCCGAAAATATATTCCTTCATCTTCGGATTCCAGCGCCGGGTCTGGTGGCCAAAATGAACGCCGGCCTCCAGCAGTTCCTTCATTGTGATTTCTACTGCCAAAGGATCTCCTTCCTTAAAAGGGGCGCTTGGTCCCACAGAACGGGAAGCGTCCTTTTGCACCGGCTCCATGCCGGCCGTGATTTTAACTACAATGGCGAGTGATGAGTGCCAGGGGCCAGAACCAATCACCAAATCACAACGCCGGGCCGAAAAGTGCCATGAATCAATCGAGCTGACGCAGGAGCTTACCGCTTGCTGTACTGGAATCGACGGCGAGCGCCCTTCTGTCCGTACTTCTTGCGTTCCTTCATTCGCGGATCACGCGTGAGAAAGCCGTTGGTGCGCAGCGCGGGGCGGAGCTCTGGGTTCAGCTTCGACAGCGCGCGCGAAAGCCCCATGCGCACGGCTCCGGACTGCCCACCTATTCCTCCGCCTTTTACCTGAGCTTTCACTTCGACTTGATCGAGCATCTGCGTGAACTTCAGTGGCTCGACGGCGGCGGTATGCCATGCCACGTTCCGGAAATATTCATCGACAGGGCGGCCATTGACTGTAAAGCGGGCCGCGCCTGGCTTAATGTAGACACGGGCGATGGCTTCACGACGGCGGCCCGTGCCGTAAAACTGCTTTCCTGCGGCGTCTGCTAACGAACTGCTAGCGGCTGAACTCAACGTTCCTCCCATGCTCTGCCGCCGCGGGCGAACCGCGGCGCGCGGCGCATATGCGCTCGCGCATTCCAATGCTTAGCATCTTCATTCTCTCGCAAAACTACAACGCAACCGGCTGGGGCTTCTGTCCAGCGTGGCGGGCCAGCGCTTCCGTTCCGGCATACACGCGTAGCTTCTTGGCGCGACGGGCGCGGAGCTTGTTTTTCGGCAACATGCCCACCACCGCTTCGCGAATGACCTCTTCTGGACGGCGCTGCATCAGAGCCCGAATCGGAATTTCCTTCAGCCCGCCGGGATAGCCGCTGTGGCGACGATAAACCTTTTGCTCGATCTTGTTGCCGGTCAAGCGCACGCGGTCGGCGTTGACGACGATCACGTGATCGCCGCAATCGAGATAAGGGGTGAAGTTCGGCTTGTCCTTGCCGATCAAAATGCGCGCTACGCGGGTGGCCACGCGCCCGAGTACCTGATTATCTGCGTCCACGACGAACCAATTCTTGCCAACCGAGAGCTCTTCGGCTTCCCGACCCTTGGGGATATGAGTCCGCATCTGCCCAGTCACACCTTTCCTTCAATAGACAAACGACAACTTTACGCTTCACCAGCCGTTATGTCAACGCGAGCCGTGGAGAAACGGATCAAACAGCGCCAAGATCGTGTGGAACGAAAATAACACGACGAAAAAACAAATGCGGCGAGAGCCCGGTGGCTCTCGCCGCACTGAGGAGAGATCAGAATAACGGCTAGCTGAGCGCTACTCCGGCGTGCTTGCGACGCCAGCCGAAGGCCAACAACCCCATCAAACCGAGCACTAACATGGAGACGGTCGCTGGCTCCGGTACGGACATTTGCACATCGTCATAATCAGCCTGGTCGCCGGAGACGCCTAGGGACTCCAACAAAATGCCGATCGACTCGCCAGGAGTACATGTGTCGGAGCAGGTAAATGTAGCGGTATAGGTGCTCCAGTCGCCCGCCGTAGGTGCCGTCCCGGTCGCTAGAATGTCCGTCCCGCCGATGACCAGGTAGATCAATGGGTCAGAACTTATGCCATTGCGCGCGCCAACGTCTACCGTCAACGTATATGTGTCGCCCGATTGCACGGTGGCACCGAGCGTCTGCGAGATACTGCCGCCCTGATTCACGTACGCTACGGTGGGTCCATCCGGAAGACTGTTGAAGCCCCCCGAAGTCCCTGGCTGGAACTGTCCGGCAAAACCGCTGGTCGTCCATCCCGGGATCGCTTGCCCGGGGTCTGAGGCGACGCTGTACGAGCAGCCGCTGCCGCAGCCATTGGACAACCCCGAAGCCGGCAGGGTTTCAAAGGATGGATTATTGACGGTAATGGAATCCGCAAAAGCGACGGAACTGAATAGAACGCAAAGGCCAACCACGGCTGCTGTGCGCAATAATTTCATACGAGTCTCCTCACCACCCACGCATCGGCAAGAGCAATCTCCAAACCAAAATAAGCCCATGAAATTAAATGGGTTACTGGCGACTAGGGCCGGATTTGTAGATCGACCATGAATTGAAATTCCCTTTGTGTGCAAACGAAACACTCTTTTTCCCCAAATGGCACTTGGTCGC
The DNA here is from genome assembly GCA_030044295.1 of Candidatus Acidiferrales bacterium. Classification (GTDB taxonomy): domain Bacteria; phylum Acidobacteriota; class Terriglobia; order Acidiferrales; family UBA7541; genus Palsa-295. The sequence goes on along the minus strand of JASHWB010000252.1, from coordinate 1,510 downwards.
AACGCCTTTATCAGCAGGAACTTCGAGTTAGGAAGGGAGCCACGCGGCCCGCCGAGCGGACGCGCGTTATGAGCGGGCGAGTGCCTCTAACCGACTGGCGGTGACTATGGGGCTGGGGGCTAGTCACCAGCCTGAAGTCGAGTCGACAGAAGTGATTCGAAGGATCGCGTTTACGGCGTGAATTTGACCGCCGTAGACCTTGAAAGCTTCAAAGGTGACGAGCTTCCGGCCCTGGCCGTAGCGCGACGTCTGGCCGAAGTCCAAGTAGAGCAGCACTATACCGAGGTGGTCATCATAGGCGGCGAAGCGGGCTCGAACGTCAGGATGGGTAATGATGTCCTGCGCCTTGATGTTTTCGCAGCCCTTCATTTTGCATCCAGGACCTGCGGTGTGAATGCCGTTCTCGATGCGATATGCGTCCTCGGCAAACGGAGTATTGGCTTTTTCGAAGCTGCCGATTTTCAAGCCCGCGGGATACTTCATAGCGATCTTGATGGCATCGGCTCGTGAGTCGATTTGCGAGGCCGGTGGAACGAGGGCCATCTGAGCGTTGCCTTCCACATATCCATCGGGATTAAAGATCAATGCGTCCTTATCGTGCGGTACGACCATCGTTTCGACCTGGTCAATCTTGCCCCCCGTTTCTTTCAGACGGACCGTGAAGAGGACAGGCTGTTTGCCGGCGCCAAGCAGGATTGCTTGCGTCGCCGCGGTGTGACCCTGAACGTCGAGGATGTCTCGTCGATAAGCGCCCATGCCGGAAGCTGTTTGCCAAAAACCCTCGCCCAGCTTCAACACTTTCCCGTTTTCAGTGAAGCGGACATTGGGTGTGACGGGTAGTGCATGGAGATTATGCGTGAACATGCCTTGCAGATAATCGGTGATCAGCCCCCCGAGGCACGTGCGATCACATGACGCTGCAGCTGCCGGCCGAGCGCAAACCGCAGAGAGCGTCACAAGTAGAATCAGACACGGACAGAATTTCGCAACCGCAAATACACGTGAAGGCATGATGGCGGCCCCTCCGGCGGGGAGTCTAGCACAGAGATGCTTCCGTGATCAGTGGCAGGGTGGCTTTTGCGAGAGGAAAGAATGGTTAAGATGCGGACGAGCCGCTCCGACTCGCTCGGCCCACGATGCGTAATCGCGCGCACCCTGCGCTGAGCAGGCGAAAGCGGCCCAATCCGGCAAAATCGCAGCTAGACAGCAGAAGTCGCTTTGCTGCGGGATGAATAGGACTTTTCGAAATCGCTGCTGTCGCTGGACGAATCTCCGGCCTTGTCGATCTCGATCGAACCCTTAAAGTACGCTCCGTCCTCGATCATGATGCGGGCAGTCGTGAGGTCGCCAACCACCGAGCCGTCCTTCTTGATCTCGATGCGGTCGCGGGCGCGCAAATTGCCCTTTACGTTGCCGTACACGACGACTTCCCGGGCGATCACGTCCGCAGTGACGCGGGCGCTAGCGCCGACGGTGAGTTTGCGGTCCTCAAGGTGAACGAGTCCTTCCA
>JASHWB010000251.1 GCA_030044295.1 Candidatus Acidiferrales bacterium | reverse complement strand
CCGCAGCAGACCGCTCGCGGAACGCTCGAACTGGTTGTTAGCGACGCCGACTTTCTCAACCGCAACGTCGAGAGCCTGGCCTATACATCGCAGGGCCAGCTGCCCGGTTTGGGCGAATTGATCAATCTGATCAATCGCGAAAGACACAACGATCATCTCTACGCCACCCTCCTCCAGCCAACTCCCACCATGCTCGTCGAAGACAAAGAGTTGCCCAACGTGCCTCTCTCCACCATCAATGTGCTCGATCAGCGCCAGAATCCTGGCAGCGCGCGCCTCCTGTGGGAATCCACCGCGGGCGAATGGTCGGTGGACATGCATCAGGTGATCGCAGGGCAGCGCATGCTGTCCATCACGGTGAAGTGACGGTCAAAACTAAAGGAGATATCGATCACATGATGCGGCGACTCACTCTCGTGTGCGGGCTCGTGTTCGCAATGATCGCGCCCGCCGCGGTGCGCGCGGAACATACCCGCTATTGGCGCGAGGCGGACTACTCACAGTTCGCCAAAGGAACCGCGCACGGCGTCGCAATCCGCAGCGACGGCACCATCGAGCCCGCCCCGAAATTCGACTCTTTCGCTGACCCGAGCCTCGCTTACATTTGGGCGCTCCAGATGGATTCGCGCGGCCGGCTGTACGCCGCCGGAGGCCCCAACGCCAAGGTCCTTCGCTTCGACGATTCCGGCAAGTCCACTACGGTCTTTCAATCGTCCGAATTGGCTGCGCAAGCAATCGCGCTCGATTCCAAGGACAATCTTTACGTCGCTACTTCGCCCGACGGCAAAGTCTACCGCGTCGCTCCCGATGGAACGAAAACCGTATTTTTCGAGCCGAAAACGAAATATATCTGGGCCCTAGCGCTCGATTCGCACGGCGATCTCTTCGTCGGCACCGGCGACGCCGGGAAAATTTTCGTGGTCGCGCCGGATGGCCAAGGCCAGCTCTTTTTTCAGAGTGCTGATAGCCACGCCCGCTCCTTGGCTTTCGACTCCAAGGGCAATTTGCTCGTCGGCACGGATCCTCACGGGTTGATTGTCCGTCTGCCGATCGAGCGCAGTTCCGCTGACGCGATTCCGAAAGCGGGATCGCCTTTCGTCATCTATGAAATGGATAAGCAGGAGGTCACGTCGCTAGTGCGCGATCCCGGCGGCAACATCTACGCCGCCGCGATCGGCGAAAAGTCTCATGTGACTTCGATTCCCATCGTTCCCACGGTTGTCCCCCAGGCGCCAACGCCGACGCCTGCGCCCACCGGCCAAACCACAATCGTGCTCTCCGAAGGGACGCAAGCGCCTGCGCAAGCTCCCGCGATTGTTCCAACTTATCCCATAGCCGTGCCCGCCGGAGGCACGCAGGTCGTGGAAATCGCTCCCGATGATTCGCCCACGACGTTGTGGACCTCGGCTTCCGATCTCGCGTTCACCCTCGCGCTTTCAGATTCCGGCCATCTCGTGCTGGGTACCGGCGACGATGGTTCCGTTATCGAACTGCGCAGCGGCGGTGCATGGGAGGACGTGGCGAAAACGGCTTCCGAGCAGGTCACCAGCATGATCCAGGGCTCAGGCGGCAAGATTTTTGTTGCCACGGCCAACCCCGGCAAGATCTTCACTATGGGGCCTGGCCTTGAGCCAAACGGAAGCTTCGAATCGGACGCTTTCGACGCCAGAACTTTTTCCCATTGGGGCCACGTTACGTGGTGGGGAGACGGTGCGGGTAACGGCCACGTGGAACTGTATCTTCGCTGCGGCAACACCTCCGATCCCGACAAGAACTGGAGCGCTTGGTCCGGCCCGTACAAAAATCCCACCGGCGAAAGCACCAATTGCCCCGGTTCGCGCTTCGCGCAGTGGAAGGTCGTCTTCCCTGGTGCTGCCACGCAATCCACACCCGATATCTCGTGGGTCAGCGTCGCCTATCTGCCGAAAAACATTGCGCCGGCAATCGACGATATCGCCGTACAGGACCCTGGCATTCGCGTTGCCGGATTTCCCGTGCAGGTATCCGCAGGCATGACTCCCGTGCAACTGCGCATGCCCAACGCGCAGGGCGAATCGCCTTCCGGACCTCCCATGAATGCCGAAACCAACGGTGCATCCAGCAGAGCGCAAATGCCTATTCAAGGCTTCAAGGACAAAGGCTGGCAGAGCGTGATCTGGGGTGCGCACGACGCGAATGACGATGACCTGATCTATACCGTCTATTACCGCGCAGAAGGCGAAGACGAATGGCACATCCTAAAAGACAAACTGACTGAAGATTTCTACTCGTGGGATACCTCGTCCATGCCCGACGGCGCCTATTACCTGAAAGTTCGCGCTTCAGATTCTCCATCAAACCCGGCTGGCGATGCGCTCTGGGCCGAGCGTGTCAGCGACCGCTTCGTGGTGGCCAACACGCCGCCGCACATCGAAAATCTCCGTGCCGGCTCGGGCCTGCTCAATACGCGCGCGTCATTTGACGCCGTAAGCGCCTACGGGCCGATTGACGGGGCGGAGTACAGCATCGACGCCGGACCCTGGCAGATTATTTTCCCGACAGGCCAGATCTCGGATTCGCCGAAGGAAAGCTACTACATCGAAATCCCCGGCTTGCCGAATGGCGTGCACACCATCGCTGTCCAGGTAACCGACCGGTTCGACAATACCGCCGCCGCGCAGACCACTTTCACTGTTCGCGGACGCGGCTCGCAATAGCCATCGGCGTTCCTCGCAGTGATCGGTTTGAATTCTTCGATTGCGGCGCGAGCCAGCCAAAATTGAAGCTGATTACTACCCGGTTTTCGGCCTCTTTTCAATTCGACCATCTGCGAACGGCTGCCACCGGCTCGAATTGCTCCACGCTCGCGCCGATGCCGCGCAGAGCCGCTTGGCCGTCCTCATCCACGTGTACCACCCGCGCGTTGCAGCGCACGTCCTCCGGCGCCCGGCCAGTTAATTCCGTCGGCAGCGTGAAATAGAGCTCGATCGGTTGCCCCACCCTCAAATCTTCCCGGCAGGTGAAGTATACGCCCCGCTCTGAAAGGTTGAGCGCCTTGCCGGCGAACTCTACAAGCTGGGCCGCAGTGGCGATCGTAAGGCTTTCTTGTGCGGCTACAACTTCTTCCACGCGCTCGCTGTGGGCATTCCCGCTCACTCGCAATCGCAGCGGGAGGGCGCAGAGTTTCCGGGGCGAATTCCGGCGTTCCTTACCAGCCATAGTGCCTCCTGATTCTTAGACCAGATGATCGAAACGATCTTCGAGGAAGGGTTGCCGCAGAATCACACTGAGCCGGAATGCGGTCAAGATTTTTAATGATTCTGAGTTCAAAGCTCGAACGAAGGTGTTCCCATGTGAAACTTGCCTCGATTCAATGCGTTTCAAATGGGAGCGTAATGCCGTCAACTGCTCGACATGTCGCGTGGAACTATTCCTGAACCAACCCGCTCTTCGAACGCCAATCCGTAGGAGGAAACACGATCCTCCAGAATTGGGGCGCCGGAGAATCGAATTCCAGCGGGACCTGAAATCCTTCCGGGGACTCGCGGGGCGGCCGGACGACTCGGCAAGCCACGCGCTCGCGCGTATTCTTGTTTTCGAGCACCAGGCGAGTACCGGACGCAAGACACTTATCCATAACGATAAGCGCGCCCCGAGGATTCACGTTCACCGTGAACACGTCGAACGTCGTTGCCTTTCCCTCGAGAGCCACATGGATATTGGCCCGGACGCGAAGCAGCACGCGCTGGGTCCGGCGGCGTTCCTCGCCAGCCACTGCCCGGATCGACGCCTGTTCCGCGGCTACAATGGGCGTCTCCGATCCTTGGCCTGGCCTGGATGAAGAGACACCTTCCGGAGCCGGCACCGCCGATCGCGAAGCCGGTGGGACATTCAGATGTTCGATCTTCAAATTTCAACACCCCAAAAGTTCAAATCCCCCCCAACGAGTTCCACTCCTAACTCCCAGCCGTCCGGACGCTGCGAGCCCTTCCAGACGACTACCCCTTCCGCCCTCTCGCGCGTCGCCAGGTTCGTCAGTTGCAGCCGCTGCTGCGCCTCGATTTCCCTGGGACTTACCAGCAAACATCCGTAGCTGTTCACAACCCGGGTGAATCCCGGCTCAAAGTGCAGGGGACCAGAGGTCCCATTCCATTCAATCGTCAAAGGAACGCGAGAGTTTACCCGCAATCCGCGGCGCTTGTGTCTGTTTCGTATGTCTCGCGGAAAATCTTGGCCAAATGGCATATGGGCTAAATGCTGCGGAATCACTCTGAAAGAGAGCCCCCTGGAACCGTAACGCGGGCTTTCCTGACTGCGGTAGTGATCTTAGGCGGCTCGGCCGCGCGCGATCAATGGTACGAAGAGACAGCTGTACATCGATTCGCTTGACTGCCCCGGAAGGACAGTATAGCCGGCGATTCTGTCGAGTCCGGTCTGTATGCTCCGTGCCAGGTCAGCCGGCGGACACCGACTGGTCCACCAAGCGCGGCTTGGTGATTCCCACCACCCTGCCGAAGCGGCGCTCCAGCCAGTTCTGGAAACTGTCCATGTAGGTGTAGAACACCGGAGTCAAATACAGGGTAACGAGCTGCGAGAAAATCAGTCCGCCGCATACCGTCAGTCCTAGCGGCCTGCGCGAGTTTGCGCCCGCGCCCGACCCGATCGCGATCGGCAAAGTGCCAAACAGCGCCGCCATGGTGGTCATCATAATCGGACGGAAGCGAACCAGGCTGCCCTCGTAGGCGGCTTCGGCGGCGGGCTTGTGCTCCTCGCGTTCCTTTGCGATGGCGAAGTCCACCATCATGATCGCGTTCTTCTTCACGATGCCGATCAGCATGATCACGCCGACGAATCCATAAAGATCGAGACTCAGATGAAAAATCTGCAGCGTCAGTAAGGCGCCGAACGCGGCGGAAGGTAAGCCGGAGAGAATCGTGATCGGATGAATGAAGCTCTCGTACAGAATTCCGAGCACGATGTAGATCACCAGAATCGCGATCAGCAGCAGGACACCAAGACCGGTCAACGAAGACTGAAACGCCTGGGCCGTGCCCTGGAACTGATAGGAGACCGATTCCGGCAGCGAGCTTTGCGCCAAAGCCTCGATCGCGTTCACTGCATCGCCGATTGCTGTGCCTGGTTTCAGGTTGAACGAAAGCGTCACTGCGGGAAGCTGTCCGAGGTGATTGACCGAAAGCGGACCTAGGCTGGTTGTGAGACTGGCCACCGCGCTCAGCGGCACCAGCGCGCCATTGCCCGAATGAATGTAGAGCTGCGAAAGCGCAGCCGGGTCTTTCTGATACTGGTCCTCAAGCTCCATGATTACCCAGTATTCGTCGTTCGGGGCGTAGATCGTGGACACTTGCCGTTGCCCGTATGCGGTGAACAACGCGTCCTCCACCTGCTGCGCCGTCACGCCGAGCGCCGAGGCCTTGTCCCGGTCGATATTCACGTTTACTTGCGGATTGGCGATCTGCAAATCGCTCGTCACGTCCTGCAGGCCCGGCACGCTCTGCATCTTCTGTTCAAACTGCGTGGCCACCTGATACAACTGCTCCGTATCGGGACTTTGCAGTGTGAATTGGTACGGGCTGTTGGTCACGTCGCCTCCAATCTGGATGGGCGGCGGATTGCGCAAGAATATCTGGATCCCCGGAATCCCGGAAAGCTTCGCGCGCATTTCCTGCATCACGAAGTTGATGTCCGGGTGGTAGGCGAAGAGCGGCGTAGTATCTCTCAGAAGAGCGCCGATCACCGGCACGTTGCCGTATTTCTTATCCAGTGCGAGCATCGTCTGGCTCGGCACTTTCGGGCGGTCGTTCGGAGACTTCAGGTGCATGAAGACGAAGCCCGAATTGCCCGCGCCGCCGGTCAGCCCAACCGTGGAGAAGAAACCTTTCACGTTCGGGTCCTTGTTCAAGATCACGTTGATGGCCTTCTGATGCGCCACCATCGAGTCGTATGAAATTCCCTGCGCCGCCAGAGTGGCTCCCTGCAAAACGGATTGGTCCACTTCCGGCAAAAAGCCCTTGGGAATGACCATGAACTGCCAAACGGTGACGGCGAGCATCGCACCCGTAAAAATCATCACCAGCGCCCGGTGCCGCAACGACCATTGCAGCGACACGTCATATTTTCGCAGCAGCCAATCGAAGAAGTTTTCCAGCTTGGCGTAAACGCGGCCATGCTTCACTTCGTGCTGTGCGCGTAGAAACCGGCTGCAAAGCATCGGCGTCAGCGTAAGCGACACAAATCCCGAGACGAGCACCGACACCATGATGACGACCGCGAATTCGTGCAGTAGCCGGCCGATGATACCGCTCATAAACAGCACGGGAATAAACACGGCCGTCAGCGAGAGCGTCATCGAAACGATCGTGAATCCGATTTCGCGCGAGCCTTTCAGCGACGCGCTCATCGGCGATTCACCCATTTCCATGTGCCGAACGATGTTTTCGAGCATGACGATAGCGTCGTCCACCACGAAACCCACCGAGAGCACCATGGCCATCATCGATAAATTGTCGACCGTGTAGTTCAGCAGGTACATCACCGCGAAGGTGCCGATGAGCGACATCGGCAGAGCAATGCTGGGGATAACCGTGGCGGAAAGATTCCGGAGGAACAGGAAAATCACCAACACCACCATGCACACGGCCAGAAACAGCGTGAACTTCACGTCGCTCACCGACTCGCGGATGCCGTCGGAGCGGTCGTACACGGTGATCAGATGGATCGAAGGCGGGAGGATGGCTCGAAACTGCGGCAGAATTTTCATGACGCCGTCAACCACACCCACCGTGTTCGTTCCCGGCTGCCGCATGACGGCAAGAATGACCGCGTTCTCGTTGTTGTACCAGCCGATTACCTTATCGTTCTGCACGCTGTCCGACACGTTTCCAATCTCGTCCAAACGTATCGGTGCGTCGTTGCGATACGCCACGATCAGCGGCCGGTACACAGACGCGCGCATCAGTTGGCCCGACGCTTGTACCGTGTAGGCCTTATGCGGTCCGTAGAGCGTACCCGTCGGCAGGTTGACGTTTTGGTTCTCGACGGCCGTGGCCACGTCGTCGATGCCGATCTTCCACGCAGCAAGAGCATGCGGATCGAGCTGGATTCTCACTGCGTACTTTTGGGACCCGAAAACATTGACTTCGGACACGCCCGAAACCATCGAAATCCGTTCCGCCAGCATCGTTTCCGCGTATTCGTCCACCACCTGCGGCGACACGGTTGCCGAACTCAGCGCCAGATACAAGATGGCTTGATCCGCCGGGTTCGTTTTTTGAAAGGTCGGCGGGCTCGGCATGTTGGGCGGCAACTGGCCCTCAGTTCGCGAAATGGCGGCTTGCACGTCCTGAGCGGCTGCGTCGATGTTGCGGCTCAGATCGAACTGCAAAGTGATTCCGGTGCTACCCGTGTAGCTGGTAGAAGTCATCGAACTGATGCCCGCGATCGTGGAAAACTGCTTCTCGAGCGGGGTGGCTACAGCGGCTGCCATAGTGTCCGGGTTCGCGCCCGGCAAGCTGGCCGAAACATTGATCGTGGGGTAGTCGATCGGCGGCAAGTCGCTCACAGCCAGCGACCGATAACTGATCGCGCCGAAAATCAGGATTGCCGCCATGACCAGCGTGGTCATGATCGGACGGCGTATAAATGGTTCGGCGATATTCATTGAAACGAATCTAGCCTTGCGAGACCGGTGCGGTGACTTGCACTTTGATTCCGGGGATTATTCGAAGTTGTCCGTCCGTGACGACTGTGTCGCCCGGCTGCACGCCGCTCAGAATTACGGTCTCGCCTTCGACTGCGCGTCCTACCTTCACGGTACGCTGCTCGACCGTCATATCGGATTTCACAACGTAAATGTAGTCGCCGTTCTGGCCGGTTTGCACGGCTTGTGTGGGAACGACGGTGGCATTCTCATCTTCCGCCAAACGCAATAGCACGTTCGAAAATTGACCCGGCCACAAACGGTAATCTGCATTCTGGAAACTCGCTTTGAGCGCGACCGTGCCGGTCGTGTTGTCCACCTGGTTATCGACGAAGCTCAGGTAACCAACTTCGGGCTTCGTGTCGCCGTACGGCATGGCCTCCACCCGCAGCGCCCCCCGGTTCATGAACTTCTGCACCTGGCCCAGGTATTGCTGCGGAACGGAAAAGCTGATGTAAATCGGATTCACCTGGTTAATCACGATCAGCGCCGGCGTGCTATCCGCCTTCACGATATTTCCCGGATAAACCTGCAGCGCGCCGGTGCGTCCGGATACCGGCGCGTAAATCTGGCAATAGCTCACCTGAAGCTGCGCCGATACAACCGCGGCTTGATCGGCGTGTACGGCGGCCACCTGGGCTTGATAAGTGGACTGCTGCTGATCGTACTGTTCCTTGGTTCCTACGCCAGCCTTATACAGTTGTTCGTAGCGCTGCGCTTGCACCTCGTCCAATTGTGCCTGCGCCTGATCGCGAGCCAGGTTCGCTTGCGCCTGTTCGAGTGACGCCTGGAACGGCCGCGCATCGAGCGTGAAAAGCAGGTCGCCTTTTTTCACGAACTGCCCTTCCTTGATGTGGACCTCCTCCAGCTCGGCGTTGACCTGCGATTCGACGGAAACGGTTGAATAGGCCGAGGCGGAGCCAATCGCCGTCAAATTGACGGGAATATTCTTTTGCGTGGCCTTCGCCACCGTAACCGGCACGACGAACATCGGCGCGGTCTGCGCGGTTTTGGTCGTGCAGCCGCAAACCGCTGCAATCGCGGCAACAAGACTCACTATGAAGACAGCTACCCTGCTGTGCCTGCTCATCGCGATGATCGTATCCCTATGACTCGTTCAAGCGGTGTCCGTATCGAGGTCTCGTGCTGGCGGTACGCGAGAAGTATCTCGCTCACCCGGCGCGGTTGTCCCGTGCAATATCGATATGATACCGCGCTACTGAAAGATGCGCCTAATCTGATTTCGGTGCGCACCCTTCGGATGCACACTCACCCCCGCACGGCGCCCATTCCTACAACCATTTACCGGCCATATAGATAGACGCATTGGGCCAGTCCAGGTTTCCGGGCGCGCGCCCTCACTATAACGCCGCGCGGTCCAAGAACCAGGCCACATTCCCAGCCGGCTGGAGCCTGGCGGCTGGATACGGGCTCGTGCCGCGCGTGCCCTCATCCTGATCGCGGAGCGCTTGGACGATTTGCCGCTTGTCCGCCCCCGCGACCAAAAACCATGTATTGCGGCCTTGATTCAGCACGACCGGCGTCAGCGTGAGGCGTTGGTGGGGCGTCGCCGCAGCCTCTACCGCCATGACCCAGCGGACCTGCTCCTCCATCGCGGCTGAGCCGGGGAATAGCGACGCGGTGTGCCCTTCCGGGCCCAAGCCGAGCAGTTGCAAGTCAAACGCGGGTGGTTTGTCGCCGAAAAACTTCCGCAGGTCGGCCTCGTACTGCGCCGCGCAGTTGTCCGGCGATGCGCAATCCGTCGGCATCGGATGGACGTTCTCCGCCGGAATGGCCACACGCGAAAGGAGGGCCTCTCGCGTCATCCGGTAGTTGCTCAGCAGATCGTCGTGGTCCACGTAACGCTCATCGCCCCAGAACAGATGCACGCGGTCCCACGCCGCGCCCGCGGCTTTCGCGTCCGTTTGCGCCCAAAGCGAATATAGTTTTGCCGGAGTCCGCCCGCCGGCCAGTGCGATCGCGAAGCGCCCTCGTTCACGTACCGCCTCCCGCGCGATGCGCTGCAATTCCGCCAGCGCGGCGCGGCTGAGTGCGTCCAGGTCGTCGAACACCCGCTGGTCCATTTTCATGCGAGTGCGCCGCCCGCTCGCCTGGCCATCTGCGCTGGTTCGTCGGTCATTCCTTTGCTGCCGTCTTCACCGCGTGACCTCCGAATTCGTGCCGCATCATGGCCAACAGCTTGTTCGCAAAGGGTTCGGGGTCCTGCGACCGGAACCGCGCATCGAGCGCGCTCGAAATCACTGGCACAGGCACGCCCAGCTCGACGCCCTCGATCACGGTCCAGCGGCCCTCGCCCGAATCCGTGACGTACGCCTCGATTCCATCGAGTGTCGGGTTGTTCGAAAGCGCGTCCACCGTCAAGTCGAGCAGCCACGAACGAATCACGCTGCCGAACTGCCATATCTTGCCAACCTGCAAAAGGTCGATGCCGAACTCTTTCTTGTGCCGAATCACCTCCAACCCTTCGGCGTACGCCTGCATGATTCCGTACTCAATGCCGTTATGCACCATTTTGACGAAGTGCCCGGCTCCGGCAGGACCAACTCGCCCCCATCCCTTTTCGGGGCCCGGCGCCAGCGTCTGAAAAATCGGTGAAAGCCGCTTCACCACGTCAGCATCACCACCGATCATCATGCTGTAGCCCTCGGTCAGACCCCACACTCCGCCGCTCGTGCCGCAGTCGACAAAGTTGATCCTTTTCGGCGCGAGCGCGGCGGCTCGCCGCAGCGAATCCTTGTAATACGAATTCCCACCGTCGATGATCGTGTCGCCCGCCGCCAGCAGCGGCACCAGCTGCTCGATCGTCTGATCGACCGGAGCGCCCGATGGAACCATCAGCCAGACCGCGCGCGGCGCTTTCAGTTGCCCGACCAGCTTTTCGAGCGTGTCCACGCCGCCCGCGCCTTTTTCCACCACGCGCTGTACCGCCGCCGGGTCGCGGTCGAGCCCCACCACTCGATGCCCGCTGCGCACCAGCCGCTCCGTCATGAACGCGCCCATCTTGCCGAGACCTATCATTCCAAGTTCCATGAATTACCTCCCTGCTTGAACGATCAAACCAGCCTGAATTCAGAAAGTTGACTCACGTGTTGCTCTACGGCTGGACGACGCGATCCGCCGTGACGCCAAGACGCGCCAGATCGGCGCCAAGCTGGGCCACGTTCTGAAACAGGATCGTGTTCATGCCCATCTCGCGCGCGCACTCCAGATTGAGCTCGCGGTCGTCGATCAGTACGCACTCCTGCGGCGACCGTTGCGTGATCCGCAGCGCCAAATTGTAAATTTGCGGACCCGGTTTGCGCACTCCCAGATAACACGAGCTGAAAAACGCCTCGAAATAATCCCGCAAATGAAACGTGCGAATCCGGTATCCGTTGATTTCCGTCGACTCGTTGTTGAGCGCGGCAAGGATCCAGCGCCGCGTCGCGGCAAGCTTGCCCAGAAATTCGAGCGACTCGGAAAACGGCTGCGACTGCGCGAACATGAAATCCTTGAATTCCTCGATCGAGTACGGCCGCTCGCGGTAGAAAACCGTCCTCTTCAGGTAGTCGTCCAGCGAAAGATGGCCACGCTCGAAGGCGTCCAGCATCAGTTCGTGCCGGTCTTCGAAGTCGGCCCAGTCGAGATGGAACTTCTCCACGGCTTCGCGGCGCGACGCGCGATCCCAGCCATTCGTCAGGATCACGCCACCATTGTCCCAAAACAGCGTATTCACGTCCGCCATGAAGATTTCCCTGAGCCTCCGCCATTGTGAGCTGGTGCCGCAGTAGCGCGCGAAGCAGCGATTTCCATTATCCTCGCGCGACGCGCAGCGCAAAAGCGGAATTCTGGCGCGGCGCCGCGCCCGCGAAGTAAGATAAATCTGCGGAGTCAGCGGATGCGGTGCATTCCAAGCGACCTCACTATTTTCACGATTGGCCATTCCACGCGGACAACCGCGGAATTCATCGGCTTGCTGCAAGCGCACGGAATCCGGCAGGTCATCGACATCCGCACCATTCCGAAATCGCGCCACAACCCGCAATTCAATAGCAACGCCCTCGCGGCGTCGCTGCGAGCTGCCGGAATTCGTTACGTCCATCTGAAAGATCTTGGCGGTTTGCGCCATGCGCGCAAAGATTCCGTGAACCTTGGCTGGCGCAACGCCAGTTTCCGCGGGTTTGCCGACTACATGCAGACGCCGGAATTTGCGGCCGCGCTGGATCGCGCCATCGATCTCGCTCGGCAGCGCCCAAGCGCGTTGATGTGCGCCGAAGCAGTTCCGTGGCGCTGCCACCGTTCGTTGGTTGCCGACGCTCTCACCATTCGTGGCCTGCGCGTGCTGCACATCACCAGCAAATCTCAACCCAAGCCGCACGCGCTCACGTCCTTCGCTCGCGTCCGCGGCGCTGCCATTACCTATCCAGCAGATTCGTCAAACGGAGTGACAACGCACATGCCCAAGCGGAAAAGCTCCATTCGCATTCAGCGCGCTTACGAAAAGCCGGGGAAAACAGACGGCACGCGCTTTCTCGTCGAGCGCCTTTGGCCGCGCGGCGTGAAAAAGTCTTCGCTTCGTCTTGACGCGTGGCTGAAGGATGTCGCCCCTAGTCCCAAGCTGCGCAAATGGTTCAACCACCAGCCCGAGCGCTGGCCCGCATTTCAGAAGCGCTATTTAGCCGAACTCCGCGCGAATCCCGGCGCGTGGAAACCCATTCTCAAAGCCGCGCGCCGCGGGCCGGTCACGCTGCTTTATGCCGCTCGCGACACCGAGCACAATAGCGCCCTCCTCCTTCAAAGGTTTCTGGCGCCAAAGGTGAGAAATAGTTCTAATCACACGTCGCCGTCCTGAGGCCATCGATTGGGACAGGCGCACCGTCTTGCGGCGGTCGCGCATCATCGACGCGCAAACCTGACATGTCTACTCCTCTGGCG
>JASHWB010000019.1 GCA_030044295.1 Candidatus Acidiferrales bacterium | reverse complement strand
ACTTGGTGCGTTTGGTGCATGGGAATGCGCGCTTGTTCGAAGGCTATTTTGATGCGGCGGCGCAGCTCGCGAGCTACGTCGTCCTTGCGATTCAGCACCGTGCGCACTTGCAGGCGCAGGACGGTGCCGTCGAGAGCCAGCGACTCGACTCCCAGAACGCGCGGCCCATCCACAAGCGCAGCGGACCAGTCGGAATCACCGCGGAAATCGCCGCAAATTTTTTCCAGCATGGCCAGCGCGCGGCCCACGTGCTCGCTGGTGGGCACGGTGAGATCCACGAAAGCCTGCGACCAGTCGCGGCTCAGATTGCAAACCTGGCCGATCAGCGAATTGGGAATGGTGACGATCGCGCCGGAGACATTTCGCAACACGGTGCGCCGCAAGGTGAGATATTCCACGCGGCCAGTCTCGCCATTTGCCTGGATCGTATCGCCGACCACGTATTGGTCCTCCAGAACGATGAAAAAACCGTTGATGAAGTCCTTGACCAGATTTTGCGCGCCGAAACCGAAGGCCAGGCTGGCGACGGCGGCGGCCGCGGCGACGGGCGTGATGTTGAAGCCGAACTCGGGCAGCGCCATCAGGACGGCGACGGCGAGTATCAGCGTGGCGCCCACGCTATAAACCACGCCGGCCATGGTGCGCGTTTGCTGCTCGCGCATCTGCGCCACGCGCGTGTGACTCTTGGCGATTTCCACCATGCGCCGGGTGAGCGCTTTCAAGAGGCGTACGCAGATGAGCGCCAGAATGACGATCGCGAGGATGCGCACGCCGCGCGTGCCGGCGTTCGTCAGCCAAAGCCTGAACGACTGAGTCATGAAACTCACGATTGGGAGATTAGATTATATACCGGCCCAAACAAGCGAAGGATATGCGCGGGCGTTGCCCATTTGCAAACGGGCGGGTTGCGCGAGGCACCGGCCGGCGCGCCGCGGGCGCGTGGCGATTGGCCGGCGAAAAGTAATACAATGATTGGACCATCAGCAATTCGACGTGCGCCCGTAGCTCAGATGGATAGAGCGTGTGCCTCCGAAGCACAAGGTCAGAGGTTCGAATCCTCCCGGGCGCGCCATTCCCCCATTTGGACCCTGCGGAAGTATCGTGCACGCGTGTCGAGGCGCAGGTTTCTCAGCGTTGGGGAAGCCCCCGGCCTGTGCCGGGGGCTCTTGCTCATACGACGGGACCCGGCTTACCGGCTGACCTGGACGCTATTTCCGCCACCATCAGGGCCACCAAGGCCGCCGCCATAGGGGGGATTGGCACCGCTACCGTTGGAGACCACCTTCACCCACAGGGCATCCTTGCCCTTGAAGTACGAGGTGGCGCTGGCCTTGCGCAGCGCTTCCAGGCTGTCCTGCGGCGTACCCGAGGCTGCGGTGGTGAATCCCGGCAGATCGAAGATTACCCACGAGCCCCTATCCAGTTCGCTGAGGCGCAGTACTACGGTCGGCCTTTCGGTGGTCACCTTGATCTCGGTATCGGCTCGTACGTTGGTGCGAGTTAAGTTGCACTGCTTGCCATTGCGGCTGAGAATGACCGGCGGAGGAGGAGGTCCGCTGGGCCGGCCAAATGGTGCGCCGGCACCGCCACGACCTGCCGCTGGGCCAGGATACGCGCCTTGGCCAGCACCGGTGGCTGCGCCGGGCCTGGTGGATGCGGTTCTGTAAGAACCTGCGCCAGGGGCGCCGCCGAGACCAGGGAAACCGCGGAGGCCGCCGGGGCCGCCAATATCCAGGCGTCCAACATCGCCCTTGCACACGGCAGCATTCCAGGTCGGCTTGATCACACAGGCGTGGTCGATAGCGATTCCGTCACTTTCGTCATTGATTAGAACGTAGGAGTCCGGGACACCGGTGACCGAGCCGTATACGTCGCGGAACACCGCGGTCTTATAGGCCGTACTTCCAGAATTGTCGCTGCCCCACTTTCGCTCCATCGGCGGGAAATAAACGGGCTTAGCGTTGATGAATTTCACGTGCTCAACGGAGTTGTTGGAGCTGACCCCGTAGCTGGTATACATCAGGTAAGAGATCGCTCCCGTCTTGCGGGTGGCGTTGTCCTCGAAATTCCGGAAGGTGACATTCTCCACGTCATGACGGTAATCGTAGAACTCGTAGCCGCGGATCGGGTAATCCGGCAGTTCGGGCTTCGGCAAGCTGCGGCCGTAAGCGATTTCCGCCGGCGTCCTGGGGTTGCCGATGTTCTCGGTCTCGCCCACGATCAGCGAGTCAACGAGCCTTGACGTAAAGGCGTATCGACCGAATGCGCCGGACGCGTGCGTAAAGCCGATGGCGTTGTCGGCCAGCTTCACGTTCCTGAATACGTGCATCTCACCCCGGCCCCAGATGCCGTTATTGCGGTTCTTGTAGGCGGTGAGATCCTCGAAGACCGATACCAACGCCTTGCTGTTCGGGTCAGCGGGATTTTCAAGGCCGGTCTGCGAGCTGCCGGTAACACTGAATGTGCCATTGGGCGCTTCGTTTCGGTCGAACATGAACCCGTCGAAGTTCGAGTGGGCGACGTTGCCCTTGAACTCGCGAAATTTCGTTCGACGTGGCCAGGTTGCCTTGCTGATAGCCGTGCCTGCGAATGCGCCCGTCGGGTGCTCCGGCAATGACATCCAGAAGCCCGTGGCCTCGGACCCCGCAGCCACGTTGTCCACGTAAATATTGTCCGGATTGGTGATCCAGAACGTCGCCGCCGTGTTGTCGGAAGGGATCAGGACGTCCTTGGCGGCTTGGCCATTCGGTCCCGCGCGGCGCTCTCCGGCTGCAGCGAGGTTTGTCGGAACACAGGGTTTGCCGTCAGGATGACACTTGGTCCTCATTCCCAGGTTGTGGATGAACTGGTTGCCCGTTTCGATCCCGTCTTCCAGAAAGAA
Source organism: Candidatus Acidiferrales bacterium (assembly GCA_030044295.1). Lineage (GTDB taxonomy): Bacteria > Acidobacteriota > Terriglobia > Acidiferrales > UBA7541 > Palsa-295. The sequence goes on along the minus strand of JASHWB010000019.1, from coordinate 6,548 downwards.
GCAGTGACCCACGGTGTTGTAGGTCACGTTGTTTTCCACTCGCACGTTATCGGTGCCATGCACCGTCACGCACCGGCTGTAGGTGTCGTGAATCGATGAATTTTCGATGTACTGCCCTTGGGCGTCGCCGACCAGATGCCAGTGGATCGGATACCGCGCCAGATGCATGTACTGACCCATCCGAGTCAATTCGACGCCGGAAACATACATTTTTGACCCGGCCACCGCCATGATATGCCCCCCGAAGTAGGAGCGTTCTGCGTCTTTCGACGCCTGAATAACAATATTTCGCGTCAGCATGCCGACTTCGCCACGCTCATCGACGCCGAACGTGATTTTGCCGAAATGCATGTACTTTAGGGGCTGATCGAGCGTGATCGCGTTGCCAGCAATGGCGGCGATGGTTCGCCTCTCCGCCTGCGTGGAATCGAAGTCGGTCGACGCAAGGACGATCACGTCCCCTTTTCGCCAGCCACTGGCATTCAATACTTTGATCCTGGTGCTGCCGGCCTTGGCTGTTCCAGCGAGTTTGGTCCAGGAATTCGTCCGGTCACCATGCAGGTTCAGGGTTCCGCCCGCGACCATGATCCCGCGGTCGTTACCAGGGACATTGTCGGTGAGGGTGATGGTCGCCTTGCGCGTGTGGGGTTTGGCTTCCGTGCCGATTTCCAGTTCCCCGTGCACCACGATCGACTCGGTGGTCAGCTCGATGTCGGCTTTGTCCGAAAAGCTGAGTTTGCCGTCGATTCGCAAGCCGCCCAGCGACGGCGGACTGACGTCGAGGAGCACATCCTTGCCTCGTTCAATGGTGACCGTGTCCCCTGCGCCCGGCACCTTCCCGTCTGGCCAGGTGGCAGGATTGGACCAGAGCTCCTGCTTGACCGCGTGCGATCCTTGTTCCTGAGCCGCCGGTGCGCTGACGAGGAGGAATGCTGGAACGAGCAACGCAAAAAGTAACGAGCGATATTGTCTTCTCATGTTATCAATCCCTCGTATTCAAAGGTGACCCCGCATCTTCGCGGCGCGCGCATCTTCGCGCGATTACGCTCTCCTCGGGGCTCATGAGGCTGCATTATAGCCCGCCTGCATTTTTCGTGAACTCCGGGAAATTGTTCATGGTTGGCGAGTGTATGCCGTTTCCCGGCATTGTCAACGCCGCCCTCTCCGACACTGACTTGGTCGTTCCAATCGGCAACACGCACAAATCCCCTTGCGTCAAATACAAGTCGGCCAGACAGTCCCCTAACTCCTGATCAGTCGGCTAACCGGACATTTTGACGTTACTAGCACGAATGAATCCTGCGGGCGAGTTCGACGAAGTGACAAACCGAGCCTTGGTCCGTTCATGTTTCCAGCGCTCGCTCGATTCGCGTTGGGCGGGTTTAAGGTTCGCTCCCCTCCACGAATGACCAATTCGAAACGTTCGCGCTAGCGACGGATTACGTTCCTGCCGCAGAACGTGACAATTCTGAATTAATTCGGCTGCGAATCGGGCTTTGCGCCGGGTTGCGATGGGGCCGGCCCTGGAGCGGCTTGTGCGCCGGGAGCCGCAGGCACTTGCTCCAGCGCGAAGTACGACCGGCCGAACGCCGACTGTTGCGTGCCGGCCGCAATCGCCACGGCCTGGACGGTGTAGCGTCCCTTGGGCAGCTTTGACAGCGGGATGCTCAGGCGGAACGACGCAGTGTGGGAGTGCGCGTCAATTTCCGTGGGCGCAAGCAGCGGCGTGGCGTTCACCTGCGCGCCGTTGCGGAAGAAGACCAAGCCGCCGCGCAGCGTGTTGGCATCGAACGCCTCCGACTTCGCGCCCTTCTCCGGGAAATACGCCTGAAAGAAAACGTACAGCGTCTGCCCTTGATTGAAAAACCGCGTTACGCTAGGGATGATTTTCTCGCCTTGGACTTCGAGGGGCGAGGCGTTCATCCGCGCCCGCAGCCCCTGCTCTTGCGTACGTACTTCCGAAGATCTTTCCGCCGGAACCAACTGGCTGGAAAGCAGCACGGAACTGAGCGTCATGCGCGAAGTGGACCGAGCGGGAATGCTAACCGGCTGTTCGAACGTGCCGATCTTGCCTGATTCATCTTCTCTCGCCAGGAATTTGAGGCGGTAATTTCCGGGCGCTAGGACCACTCCTCCCTGATACACCAGATCGCTGCGGCTCACTTGCTGGTAGCGCTCCTCGTCAAGATGGACAGTAATCGTGTCTCGAAGCTGCGCCACCACCTGCCCCGAAGGAACGGCGCGGACCTGCGCGGCAAAATCAAAGGCGGCCTCATGGCGGTCGTGCTTCTTGGCCCAATCGAGCGCGCTCGAAGAAAGCTTCGCGGAAATCGGCACGTACGCTTGCTGATCGTTGATGCGGAACATGCCTGTCTCAACGGCAACCGGGAGATCGACCTCGGGATCTTCGGAACTCATTGCATCCGCGAGTTCCTGGTCGCGATCTTCCTTCTCGAGATGCTGAAAATCGCGTGGAGCGTAGTAGCCGTTGCGGTAGCGAACGTGCGCCCCGGGAGCATTCACTTTCACGCGCACCGAGTGCCACGTACCGTCGCGCTTCACGGTCGGAGGCAGATTGTAGCCGATCAGGTAGTACCCGCTATTTTCGCTTTCGATTTTCGGGAAGGCGTCGCTCAAGTCGCCCAAGTCGAAGAATGCCCGGCCTCCCGTGTCCGTGGAGAGAGTCGCTAGCGTATCGCGGGAATCTTCGCGCTGGTCCGTCTGATGAAACACCGATGCGCCCGAAAACATGGAATTGCCCGTAGCCGCTGTGGTGGTCGCGTCGCCGCCCGGCGGAGTGGCGAACATGCCGCGCGCGTCGATAGAATAAATCGAGACGTCCGCCCGATTCGCCGCGTCCGTGGCCGAGCGAAGCTCGGCGCGATTCTCCTCGCCGGTCTGCGTGATGCCGCCCGTAAACTCCACCAGCGCCTTCCGCCCGGGAATCCCCGCCAGAACTTCCGTCAGGTTTTCGATCGCTTCGAGCTTCTGGTCGGTGTTGAAAACGTTGAATTCCGTTTCGTCGGCGGTGTACGCGGCGCCCGTGTCCTGCTGAACGTCGTACTCGCCGTTTTGAGCCGCGGCGTACTCCGGATTCGCCAACTGCGAAGCCGCGCCGGGAAGAAGCGCGCCCACCGCCTTCTCCAGTGTGGCGCGATCGTTCGTGAAGTTCGCCAGAATCTGCAGGTTCGTGCCGAAGATGACCACGGCTACCAAGTCGGCCGGTGTCATCTGCGACTTCAGGAACTTTTCGGCTGCGTCGTGCGCGCGAAGGATGTCGTCCGTGGCCATCGAAGTCATATCGAAGAAAAGCACGATCATGCGGCGGTTGTGGATTTCATCGCTAAGCGCTTCCTGCTCGGCGGGGCGTACATTCGGCCCGTAGTTGTCCACGGGTACAACGACGGGTTGACTGTTCTCGGGGCCGGCCGTTTCCATCTGTTCGATATCAGCGTAAGAAAATGAGGAGATTTTCTCCGCTTTGCCGTCGTCCGTAATGGTGAATTGATCGGAGCGCAGGCCCTTGATTGGCCGTCCCTTGCCGTCGGTCACTTCCACGTCGATGCGGACGACCTCCGATTCCGCGCGAAGGATCCCGCTGCTGAGGTGCAGTGACGGTGCCGACGCTGCGTTCTGCGCCGTCGCCGCTGCGGGTTGCGACGAAGCTTGTTGCGCGCAGAGCTTCGCGCCCGCGACGAGAATCAACGATGCGATCGCCGCCAGAGACACGATCGACGAATGCCGCCGCTGACTGCTTTCCCGCAACGGGCCGTCGATGGCCTTCTTATTCCTTCGGTGCTTCATTGGTGTATCCCGCCACGATTTGCGTCTCTAAAAGTTGAATCGCGCCATCAAAGTCATCGTCCGCATAGAGCCGGCGCCCGTAACTTGCCCGAAAAACAAGCTTCCGTACGTCGTGCCCAGCCCGTTGAAGGTCGGCGTGTTTGTCAGGTTCTGCATTTGCCACTGAATGTTCAGCATGTGCCGCCGCTCGGGACCAAACCTGTACGTCTTGGAAACCGACATGTTCCAGCTAAGTGTACACGGCCCTTCGATCGCGCCGCGGCGTTCGTCTCCATAAGTCGGGTTGCCGCTTGCGTCGGTAGGTGGCAAGCCGAACGCGGCCGTGTCGAAAAAATCAAGCGGCGAGCCGCCGCAAACACCAACGTTCGGATTCCCAAGCTGCTCGGCGCGCAAGGAAAAATTCGCGCCGGTGCCGTTGTCGGACGCGGTGCCACCGAGAAGAGCCGTAAAGGGCGTGCCCGTCTGCCAAGTGAAAATATTCATCAGCCGCCAATCGCCAAAGATCTTCTCCGTCCAGCCATGATTGGCCCATCGGCTCCGCTGGCCGAACGGCAACTCGTACACCGAGAAAACACGCATCTGATGCCGGATGTCGAAGGTCGAAAGCCCGCGCTCCGCCGCCAGATCGCCATCAATTTGCTCCACGGTTCCCGTGCCGCCGCCAATCGAGCTCGCATCATCCAGCGATTTCCCGTACGTGTAGATGCCTTGCAGCATCAGACCGTGCGTGAAGCGGTGCATCACGCGCACTTGCAACGCATTGTAAATCGAATTCGCGCCTGATTGATCGTAAGTGAAGCTGAGCGCGTCCGGATCGACACGCTTGGCTTGGATAGCAGCCTCGGAAGTCCCCAGCGGCGCGCGGTTCGGTGCGCGAAGCACGTCCAGGTCCGTTCCCTTCGTGCCCGTATACGTCAGGTCCAAAATCCAGTTCTGAGATAGAGAAGTCTCTGTTCCCATCGTCCAGATCTGGGCGTAGGCGTTCTTATAGAACGGATCGACGGCTTCGGTATTCGAAATCAGACCGGACCCCGTCAGAGGCAGAAAACCGTTTTCGAGCGTGAGTAACTGCGAAGCCGAAGTTGTCAGCGTTTGCGCCGTGTTTACAGGCGGCTGATACGCCAGTTCCTTGGCTAGGGTGTCAAAGCCGGACTCGTTGTAGAAGATCGAATAGCCGCCGCGGACCACCGTTCGCGGCTTGATGAACTTCGGTTGCCACGCAAACCCGATGCGCGGAGCGAAATTGTGATAGTCACCATGAATCAGCGCCCGCGGAAACACGCCGCTGTACGTCCCGAGTTGCCCCGGCACGACCAGATCAACGCACTGAGGGCACGATGTTCCGGACGCGGCCAGGCTGGCGATGTCCGGGGCTATGTCCAGATTGACGATATTGTTGAAAAGCTCGACCGGCGGAGTGGTCGCGTCGTACCGGATCCCATACAGAAACGTAAAGACCTTGTTCACTCGCCAATCGTCCTGCGCGTACGCGGAAAACCCCCAGCTGCGAAAGTACGTGTTCGGATTGCCGAATTGCTCGCTAGTAGTGAAGGGATCGCCGAGCAGGAAATCGGCGAAGTCACTGCCGGTTCCGGTAACGGGAGCGCCGCTGGCGGTGAGTTCGCTCGTCACCAACCCGGTGAAAACGAACTGGCCGCGTGGATTGGGGCTGGAATCGGTGTTGAATTGCAGGCGGCGGACTTCCCCGCCAAACTGCATCGTGTGATTCCGATGGACCCAGGTGAGTCCGTCGTCAAGGCGAAGCGTCTGATTTCGGGTCAGCGACGGAACCGGGTCCTGGATGCCCGAAAAATTCGTGAAACTGATTTGTGGAATGCCGAAGTCGATGGGCGCGGTCGAAACTCCGTTGATGCCGAGCTGCTGTGCGATATCCACGCCGTTGGAGTTGAAGCTCTGCAACTGAATGCGGCTCCGGCTCCAATTTACAGACGTGCTCTCCACCAGGCGCGGCGACCAATTGTGCGATAGTCCCAAATCCACGCTCTGATCGCGCGTTGACTCTGGCCCTCCGATGCCGGGGAAATTGCTGAGGTTCGTCGCGCGCTCGGATTCGAAATTGTAGCCGCCGTTTAGGTTGAACTTTGAGTTGATCGTGTGCAGCACGCGGGTATTCAGGTTGTCGGTATTCTCCGGCTCGGTGGCCTGGAGAAGAAAATTCTGGGCCGTGCCGGCTAGGTTCGGCTTCGGAATGTAAGCGAGCAAACCGGCCGCGGCGCTGTTGATCGGAATCTGTTGAGCGATGTCGCCGCTGCAGTTTGAGTCGGCGACGGTCGGATACGGAGTTGCGGGATTGGAAAACGGCTCATACAGAGTGGTGCCGCAAAATAAGCCATTTCGCTGGTCGAGCGTCGGAACCGTCGAAAACGTATTAACGGCGCTGCTTTCGATGTCGTGCTGGTAGTTGGCAAAAAAATAGGTCTTATCGCTGCCGTTGTAAATATGAGGAATTTTCAGCGGCCCGCCCAGGTTGGCGCCAAACTGATCGTTATAGTGGCCCAGCTTCGCCGACGGCTGACCGGTGATCGCGTAAGGGCGAGCGTCAAAGGCGGAATCGTCGAGCCGATCGTAGAAAGTCAGGCGCATCCGGTTGACCTGCTGGCGGAAAAACATTCCTCCGCGGCCACCTCCGAAAATCCCGCGGCCGCCTCCCGGCCCGCCACCCGTCACCATGAACGCGCGCTGTGGGCCGCCCGGACCTCCCGGCCCCCCAGTCCCTCCCGGAC
>JASHWB010000250.1 GCA_030044295.1 Candidatus Acidiferrales bacterium | reverse complement strand
TCCACGCCATTTTCGTCCATATCGCGGAGCCGCTCGTCCTCGAGATCGATCAGACGCGAACGCATTCGACCCATCGGAGAGTTGTCGCCATCCGGAGCGTCGTAGATGCGCTTTACCAGAATCATGTCTGAGCTTTGGCTGGGAGAACGCGCCACGTCCCTGAGCGCTGCAGCCACTTCGCGAGTCGAAAACGCCTCCTCCGTTGCAATGCGCCGTATCTTTTTCTTGCTGTGATTCTTTGCAGATGCCATGCCTTTTCCTCCGAATGTTTTGGGTTATTCGAAGCCACCCCCGCCTGCACTGTATCGCGCAAGCGCGCTGCGGATCGCCGCTTCCACGCCCCTTTTGCAAAGCAGCCTGGGTGCCCGGTAGCGGAGCCTTGCTTATATCCCCGGGCGGAGTTCGCCGCAAGCGAATCATGAGTGGATCCGCATAGGTGAGAGGACGAAGGCGCGGAACGCGCAAATAGGCTTGCCCGGCAGAGTTGCCCGGCGGAGGCGGATAGTTCGCTGTTAGAAAAATGCAAGTGGTTGATTTTCCTTGGGTTCGTTCGCGTGCTACTCGGCGCACTTTCGCTATTAGACTTCGCAAATCGCCTCTGGCCAGAGCTGTTCCTCCGTTTGAGGTCAGCCACGTCGGCACCGACGAGAGATCTTCCCCTCACGATGTTCCGACACCCCCCTTCCGCCGCGCGAACGGAACGTCAATCCTTGCCGGATTGGCGTCTTCCTTCCGCGCACAATGCCACAAATCGACGGTAGCAAATCGGGAAGGAGAATCTACTGGTCGAAGGCACAGTCGAGGGACAGGTCGATTTACCTGTCCTCTTTCTTTTCAGCAAATAGGAGTATTAGTGCGTGGGAGAGGGTTTGTGCAGTTTTGCCTGACGCTCGAAGGGAACGGATTCCAGGCGGAGGATGGCGGCCAAGGCGCAGGCGACGAGCACGAGCGTGAGGATATAGGCCGTTGCCGCCGCGATATGCGAGAGGAGCAGCGCGAGCGTGCCGGAGCAGAGCGCAAGTCCGTACAGTGCGACAACGGCGCCGCGATGGCCGAGTCCCAAATTCGAGAGGCGGTGTGCAGTGTGGTCCTTTCCTGGCGAAGAGAACGGGAGAAGGCCCCGACGCGAGCGGGAAATGCTGATCAGCGTCGTGTCGAAAATCGGGACGCCCAGAATCAAAGCAACCGCGAGCCACGAGAGCGGAAAGTGAACGCCTGCGGGACGCAATTTCAATCCCAGCGTGGCCATCAAAAAGCCGAGCAGCATCGCGCCCGCATCACCCATGAAGATTTTCGCGGGATTAAAATTCCAGCGCAGAAAACCGAGCGCCGCGCCCAAAACGGCCGCGGCGAGCGTACCGACCATCGTCTGGCCGTTCATGCTGGCGGCGATGGTGAAGAAGCCGGCAGCAACGGCGGCGATGCCCGCGCACAGACCGTCCATGTGATCCAAAATGCTGAATGCCGCTGTGATACCCACCACCCAAACAATGGTGAAACAGATATCCAACGCGGCTCCGATGTGGCCGGGAATGAAATTAGAAAAGAAATCAGCGCGAATTCCGGAAACCAGCAGCAGCACGGCCGCGATGGGCATGCCAACGAACAGCTTGACCTGATGGTGAAGGAAGCCGCCGTCGTCCATCACGCCGACAAGGACGACAAGTGTGGCGCCAGCGAGAATACCGATGATCTGCTCGACGGGAACGTTTTTCAGGCCCAGCAGCACGGCGACCACGAATCCGGCGTAGATGGCGATACCGCCGAGGAGCGGCATAGGCTTGGCGTGGACCTTTCGCGGGCCAGGGCGATCCACCATTCCAGTTTGAATCGCGAGGCGACGCATCGGCACCGTGAAGGTGAACGACGCCAGCAGCGCGACGACGAACGCAATCCAGTCGGAAGGGAGATTCATCACTTAACCGCGAACACTCTATTTCCGGCGCTGCCTAGCGCGCCGTCAACATGCTTTCCAGCGTTCCTCGGACTTGGTCTTTCTTGCGGTCCGCGAAATACCAGTCCATCGTTTGCTGCAGTCCTACGCGGAACGGAATCTTAGGTTCCCAGCCAAGGAGTTGCTTGGCCAGGCGGTTATCGGCTACGCGGTTCAAAGGGCCCGTCGGCATGTCCGGACGCAAGCGGATTTCGGCTTTGTGGCCGGAAAATTCGAGCACCATACGTGCAGCGTCGATCACACGCACGCGTTCCATGGTGCCCAGATTCACCGCAGTGCCGTCGTTGATTTTTTCGGCGGCAAGGATCGTGCCGCTAACGATGTCGTCCACGTGGGTCCAGTTGCGAATCTGCTGGCCGTCGCCCCAGACGTCAAACGGATTTTGTCCTACGAAAGCACGCGCGATCATGGCAATTACCGCGTGATTTTCCACGCCGCGCGGCCCGTACACGGTGAAATAGCGGCAGGACGCCGTTCCGATGCCATGCTCGCGGTGATAAGCCTGCAGCGTCAGCTCGGCCATCAGCTTGGCCCAGCCGTACATGTTGTCGGCGTCGTGGGGAGGTTTCACGTCTTCTTCGCGAAGATAGAGTTCCTTTTTGAGGTCCGTTTGCATGTAGTTGGGATACACGCAGCCGGACGATGCGTAGCAGATCTTTTCTACACCTGCTTTCACCGCTTCCCAGAAAATCAGTCCATCGAGGAAGAGGTTCGAAGCAGGGCCAGCCTGATGCAGATCCACGTAGCCGCGACCGCCGTGATCGGCCGCCAGATGGAAAACGGTCTGAATACCCTTCATCGCCGTGCGCGTAACGCCCGGCTCGCGCAGGTCAGCCTCCTTGAAACCGACACGCCTGGTCTTCACGTGTTCGGCAATATTGCTGAGTTTTCCGCTGCTCAGATCGTCCACAACGTACACGCGAGCTCCTCGTTCAATGAGGGCATCCACTAGATGAGAGCCGATGAACGATGCGCCCCCCGTTACGAGGACTTTTCGATTATTCCAGATGGTTCGCCTCCATACGGCAACTGAACAGCCTGCTCTATGACGCCGGTTAGTCGATCAAGCTCATTCACTCTAGCATATTTGCGAGAGACCTCCCGTGCACGTGCGCCCATTTCAGCAAGGGCAGTTGGATCGTCGCGCATGCGGAGGATCGCGCCCGCGACGGCCGCCGGATCATCTGGGTCGGCGGCGAGTCCACAGCCAAAACGCAGGGCGATAGACGCTGCATCGCTATTGGCGGCAGCGACAGCGAGCACGGGACGGCCTGCCGCAAGAGTCGAATAGAGCTTGCTCGGGACGACGACGCCTTCGAGGCCGCGGCGGATGGTGATCAAATGAACGTCGCCAGCCATCATCACCAGCGGAATTTGCGAAGCCGGGCGAAACGGCAAAAAGCGGACGTTCGGCAAATCGGCGGCCTCTTCTTGGAGCTTTCGCTTTTGCGCTCCGTCTCCTACGAACACGAGGCCGATATTTTCGTTGCGCAGAATTCTGGCCGCCGCGATCAGCGTGTTCCAAGCGCCGTAAAAGCCAAGATTCCCGGCGTGCAGAGCAACAAAGGAAAAGCTGCCGCGAATTTCGCGCAAGGCGCGCTGAACTTCGGGATCCGCTGCATCGGGCGTCGGCGCGGGCGGGAGCGTTCCGTCCCGGACGACGACGACCCGCTCGGGATCGATCCCCTTGGCTAGAATTCGGTCGCGCATGTCGTCTCCCAGGACGATTACGCTCGTGGCGCGCTTGAGCGCGTGGCGGTGCAACGATTCCCAGCGCTCAATCCATTTCCCCG
>JASHWB010000249.1 GCA_030044295.1 Candidatus Acidiferrales bacterium | reverse complement strand
CCGCGACGATTTTGCAGCGCCCGATCCGGCTTCGTGAGTGCCGCAGAATATAACCCGGCGTCTTGTGGAAAGTCGCGTCGAAAAGTGGATTGTTCCCATTTCGTTATTCCATCATACGAACGCGGGATAACTTGTAGTTCTCCGGGGCGGCCGTGCCCGAAAATCCCGCGGCAAGCTCTCGCGAAGGCTCTGAGCTATAATTCGTCGAAGGTGACTGGCTGCCGAGCGATCGGGAATATGGCTGGAGCCCAGCCGATTCGCAAGCGTCTACCCCTGGGATTTGCATGAGCGCGCCGGTAATCGTCGTCCATTATCACGAACTGTGGCTGAAAGGCCGCAACCGCCGGTTTTTCCTCGGAAAGCTCCACAGCGCGCTTCGCCGCGCGCTCGGCGGAATTCCTGTGGACTGTATCGAACAGCCGGGCGACCGCTTCCTGATCCGGCTCGGGGTAGGCGCGCCGCTACAGGAAGCCATCGAGCGCGTTCGGCACGTTTTCGGGATCGCCTATTACGCCGTCGCACGGCCCGTCGAGCGCGATATGGAAGCGCTGTGCCGCGCGGCGTGGCAAGAAGTGCAGCCGTTGCAATTCACCACATTCGCGGTGCGCGCCCGACGAAGCGACAAAACCTTTCCGCATTCCACGATGCAGATCGAATCGGCCGTGGGGCGGTATTTGCTTGAAAAGCTCCGTGCGGAGGGTCGCGAGGTACGTGTGCAGTTGCGCGACCCCGAACTAACCTGCCGCATCGAAATCACGCCCGGCCCGTTGTTGGTTTATGCTGAGAAAATTCCGGGACTCGGAGGCCTGCCTGCGAATACCGCTGGACGCATCACGTGTCTGCTATCGGGCGGCTATGATTCCGCAGTTGGCGCCTACCAGATGATGAAGCGCGGCGCTCACTTAAGTTTCGTACACTTTTACGGCACGGGCGCCCGTCCCGGCGAGTCGTCGCTGCACGTGGCGAGCGGACTGGCGCGTGTTCTCACGCATTATCAATTCACCGCCAGGCTCTACCGCGTGCCATTCGAGGAAATTCAGCGCGAAATCGTGCGGTATGCTCCGGAATCGTTTCGCGTGCTGCTCTACCGGCGGATGATGCTGCGTGTCACAGAGCTTTTCGCCCGGCGCGAACGCGCGCTCGCGCTGGTGACCGGCGACAGTCTTGGTCAGGTGGCATCGCAAACGCTGCGGAATCTCGCCGCGGTAGACGCAGTCGCATCTATGCCGGTATTTCGTCCGCTGATAGGTATGGACAAAATAGAAATTCTGGAAATTGCGCGACGGATTGGAACCTACGACATTTCCTCCGAGCCGTTCCATGATTGCTGCCCGGTATTTCTGCCGCGCGCGCCGGAGCTTTCCGCGAAGACTGAGGAACTGAACGAAGCGGAAGCAACGCTCGACGTTGCGTCCCTCATGGCGCTGGGAGTGCGCGGCGCCACGGTAGAAAAATTCACCTATGCGGAAGGACGCGTCGATTCAACGGAACCCCGCTCGCTTGTGCACACTCCCAGCGGCCACACCACACCCATAGCAATCGCAAAACAGGGATGATGGGAAAACCGCGAAGCTATCGGTCGCGATCGCGTCCGTAGCCGCCGCGTCCGCCTCCACCGCGGCCACCGCGCCCGCCTCCGCCGCCACCGCCGTAGCCGCCCCGTCCTCCGCCGCCACCGCCGCCGCCCTCACGCTGTGGGCGCGCTTCGTTAACCACAAGCGCCCGGCCGAGGAAATCCCTGCCGTTCAGCGCCGCGATGGCTTTCTCGGCTTCCGAATCGTCGCGGATTTCGGCGAACCCAAAGCCGCGCGGCTGGCCCGTAAAACGGTCGCGAAGCAGCGTCAAAGAATCCGGCTGCACCCCGGCCTCTGCAAACAGTCCTGCAACATCCTCCTCCGTAGCCTTGAACGGGAGGTTTCCCACGTACAATTTCTTCACGATGAATCTCCTTGTGCCCCTGTCGCACAGGGGGCACGACAGCGAGGGCTGAAGAGGCAGGATCGGGGCCGGGGCAGTCAGCGGGGGCCGGCTACTCGCGGCTGAAGCGAGCGCTCCAGCAACTCAACGTCCATCTTGAGCCAACTTTATTCGACAGTCAACCGGGCGGGGGCCTGAGTGGCCTAGCGGCCTGGGGAGGCAGCCTGAAGCGTGCCGGCCTGCTACGTGCGGTAGCTGGCGTTAATATGAACGTACTCTTGCGTGAAGTCGCAAGTCCACATGCGTGCGGCACCCCGTCCTGAGCCGACGTCGATGCGAACATGCACGGATTTCTCGAGCATTTTCTTGTGCGCGGAGCTTTCGTCGAACGCCGTTTCGCGGCCGCCGCGGCAGACGGCCACGCCGCCGATCCAGATATTGGTGCGGCGCGGGTCGAACTCGGCGCCCGAGCGTCCTGCGGCAGCCAGAATCCGTCCCCAGTTCGGGTCGGCCCCGGCAAATGCAGTTTTCACCAGCGGAGAATTGGCGACGGTGCGCGCGATGCACTCGGCCACTTCGTCCGAAGAAGCGCCGCGTACTTCAATCTCGATCACGCGTTGCGCGCCTTCTCCATCCTCCACGATAGCCAGAGCGAGCTCGCGGCATACGCGTTCGAGCGCCGCGCAGAAAGTCTTGTAATCCACGCCGCTTGCTTTCGCGATCTTCGCGTTGCCGGATTGACCGTTGGCGAACAGCGCGACCGTATCGTTGGTCGAGGTATCGCCATCCACGGTAATGCAATTGAACGTGGATCCGACAGCCGCGTGCAAGGCGCGCTGCAATACGGGACCGGAAATAGCAACATCGGTCGCGATGAACGAAAGCATGGTGGCCATATTCGGCTGGATCATTCCCGATCCCTTGGCGCAGCCAAGGATACGCGCTTCCTTCTCGCCGACCTGGCATTTTGCCGCGAACCATTTCGGTCGCGTATCCGTGGTCATGATGGCACGCGCGAATTCCTCGAATGCGCCGGGGTCGGCGCTGCGCGTCTGTACGAGCTGCGGAACAGCGGACAGGATTTTCTCCACGCGCAAAGGCGCGCCGATCACTCCCGTAGAACAGACGATGAATTCTTGTGCGGCCACGCCGCCCAGTTCTTCTGCCAACCGCGCTGCCGTGGCGATCGATGCGGGGTAGCCGTCCTTGCGCGTGCAGCAGTTGGCATTGCCCGAATTCACGATCACGCCGCGCATCAGCCGGCCTGATTTTTTCAGGTGCTCGCGCGAAGCAACCACGGGCGCGGCAACCACGTGGTTCCTAGTGAATACAGCCGCGGCAATGGCAGGCGTCTCGCTGATCAAAATTCCAAGGTCGAGCTGCGATCTCTTCAGGCCGCTATTCGTAGCGGCGAAACTGAAGCCCTGCGGAATATCCGAAGGCAAGAGGTGAGTACTCATAAGCGATTGCGGTTCGTTGATCCACACCGCAAGTTCCCGTTCCGATGCGCGACCGCAGGATTTGAGAGGCAGGTTGTCACGGATTTTCCTCGATTTTCGCTAGCCGCGCGTCGAAGTCTCCAAGTGCTGCGCGAACCGCGCCCGGAGCGGTGCCGCCCGCAACCGAACGCCGGGCCAGCGCCGATTCGAGAGCCAGCACGGTGCTAAGTTCCGGCCCGAAGAGGGGCGAAAACTTTCGCAACTCAGCGATCGGCATCTCGCGAATAGATTTTCCAGCTTGTTCCGCAGCACGCAGGACTTTGCCGACGATTTCATGCGCTTCACGAAACGGAATTCCTTGTGCAACCAAGTAATCGGCAACTTCCGTGGCGACAAGCGCCGGGTCTTGCGCCGCTTCGCGCAAGCGCTCGTGACGGAATTTCGTGACGGTGAGCGCGGCCGCGGCGATTTGCGTCATCGGCTTGAGCTGGTCGATGGCGGCAAACAGCGGCTCCTTGTCTTCCTGCAAATCGCGCTGGTAACTCGATGGCAGGCCTTTGTTCACGGTGAATAACGTGAACAGCGAGCCGTAGATGCGGCCGGTCTTGCCGCGTATCAGTTCCCACGAATCTGGATTTTTCTTCTGCGGCATTAGGCTGCTGCCGGTCGAGTACTCGTCCGGCAATTCGACGAAAGCAAATTCGGTGGAAGCAAACAAAATCAAGTCTTCGGCAAGGCGCGACAAATGCATCGCGAGCGTCGCCATGGCAAATAGCATTTCGAGGGCGAAATCGCGGTCGCTAACGGCATCGAGGCTGTTGGCGGTTATGCGCGTAAAACCGAGATCGCGGGCCAGCGCGTTTCGATCGATAGGGAAAGCGCTGCCGGAGAGCGCGCCCGAACCTAGCGGGCAATAATCCGCCCGTTCGGACACCAATCGAAAGCGTTCGGCGTCGCGCTGGAAGGCTTCGCCATGCGCAAGCAGCCAATGGGAAAGCAGCAGCGGCTGGGCATGCTGCATGTGCGTGGTGCCTGGCATGGGGACGCCCAAATTGTTCTTGGCTTGATCCCCGACGGCGCGAAGCAGCGACGCAACCGCAGTGCGCATGTCTCGCACCGCGTCGCGCACGTACATCCGAAATTCCGTGGCCACCATTTCGTTGCGGCTGCGGCCAGTGTGAAGTTTGGCCCCGAGTGGGCCGAGTTTTTCAATTAGCGCTGTCTCGGCGAAGTGGTGCACGTCCTCGGCTTTCGAGCTATCGAGCCAGGCGGCGTCGGATTCGGCGCGTAGCTCGATGTCGTCGAGAGCGGCAACGATGCGCTGGCTTTCTTCGTGGGTCAAAATTCCTGCCGCGGCGATAGCACGCGCCCACGCGCGATCGAGCGCCAGTTCGTGCGGCAGAAGCCGCCGGTCGAATTGCCAGGAGCGTTCGAATTCGTAAAAGGAGGCGTCGGGGGCGCGCTCAAAACGCCCACCCCACATTTTCTGCCCCCCGGAAGCGGTCATCTCGCGGCGGCCTTTTCGAGCGGAACGGTAATGGGCAGCGCGAAAAGGTTGATGAAGCCTTCTGCGTCTTTCGGGTTGTAGCCCGTCATGCTGAAGCTCGCCAGATTGGTGCGATAGAGCGAATAAGGAGAGTATCGTGACGCGGCGTTGACGTTGCCTTTGAAAAGCGAAAGCGAAACCGCGCCGGTCACACGGCTTTGCGATTTAGTGAAGAATGCGTCCAGCGCCTCGCGTAGCGGCGTAAACCACATGCCGTAGTAAACCATCTCGGCATACCGCAGCGACAGCAGCTGCTGATAATGCGCTGTTTCGCGGTCGAGGCACAGTGATTCGAGTTCGCGATGGGCGGTCACCAGCAGCGTGCCCCCCGGAGTCTCATATGCGCCGCGGGACTTGATGCCAACGAGCCGGTTCTCAACTATGTCCATGCGGCCCACGCCATTCGCCGCGGCGATTTCATTCAGGCGGTCCAGCAGCGCGAGTGGCGAAAGTTTTTTGCCGTCCACGGAAACGGGAGTGCCGGACTCGAAACCGATTTCGATAAGCGTCGGCTTATCCGGCGCGTTCGCAGGTGAAACGATCCACTGCCACATCGATTCTTCCGGCGCGTTCGCGGGATCTTCTAGGACACCTCCTTCGTGGCTCAAGTGCCAAACGTTACGATCGCGGCTGTAAATGTTTTTCGCGGTCTGCTCGACGGGAATGTTGTGCGATTTCGCGTAAGCAATAGCCTCTTCGCGCGAGTTGATGGTCCATTCGCGCCACGGCGCGATGATTGTCAATTCCGGCGCGAGCGCCTTCGCGGCGAGCTCAAAGCGCACTTGGTCGTTGCCTTTCCCGGTGCAACCGTGCGCCAGCGCATCGGCGCCGACTTTCTTCGCCAGTTCCACCTGCCGCTTCGCCAGCAGCGGCCGCGCGAACGAAGTCCCGAGCAGATATTTGTGTTCGTACACGGCTCCGGCGCGCAGCGTGGGCCAGATGTAGCCGGTGATGAATTCCTCGCGAAGGTCCTCGACGTGCGCGGCGCTCGCTCCCGTGGCCAGGGCCTTTTTGCGCGCGGCGTCCAGATCCTCGCGCTGCCCCAAATCGCCGATCATGGCGATCACTTCGCAACCGCCGTAGTTTTCCTTCAGCCACGGAATGATGATGGAGGTATCCAGCCCTCCGGAATACGCAAGCACGACTTTCTTCGGCAACGCGTTCTCCTTTTCAGTTGTTCAGCAGAGTGTGCAGGATGGCCTTCTGTATGTGAAGGCGATTCTCCGCCTGATCGTAAATGATCGAGCGCGGCGAGTCGATCACCTCCGGAGCTACTTCGAGCCCGCGATGCGCGGGCAGGCAGTGCAGAAAGACGGCATCGGGCGCGGCCAGCGAGAATAGTTCATCGTTTACTTGATAGCCCGCAAAGATGCGTTCGCGCTCCGCGGCTTCGCTTTCCTGGCCCATGCTGGCCCACACGTCGGTGTAAACAGCCTGGGCGCCGGCGACAGCGTCCTCTGGCGAACGGAATAGCTCGATCTTCCCGCGCGTTTCGCGCGCCACGCGCCTCGCCTCGGCGACCACGTCGTCCGCCGGCTCGTAACCGGCAGGTGTAGCCACGCGCATCTGTGCGCCGGTGCGCGCGGCGAACGTGATCAGCGAATGGCACATGTTGTTGCCATCGCCAACGTACGCGAGCTTCAAACCGCGTAAGCCGCCGAAGCGCTCCTCAAGCGTTAGAAAATCCGCCAGCGCCTGGCAGGGATGGAAGCGGTCGGAAAGCGCGTTGATCACAGGTACGTTCGCGTTTTGCGCCAGCTCGTCGAGCGTTTCCTGAGCGAAAACGCGCGCGATGATGCCTTGCACCCAACGTTCGAGATTCTTGGCGATGTCGCGCGTGGGCTCGCGCTCGTTAAGGCGCGACGCGGTGTGGTCTAGAAAAATCGACGATCCCCCGAGATTCGCAATGCCCACTTCGAATGTGACGCGCGTGCGCAGCGATGGCTTTTCGAACAACAAGATCAGCACGCGACCGGCCAGCGAGCCGCGAAACCGCTCGGGATGCGACTTCATTTCGTCGGCCAGAGCGAAAAGCGAGCGGACCTGCGCCGGATTCCATTCCATGCCCGTGAGCAGATCGCGCTTTAATTCGACGGATGTGCTGACTGCGTTCATGTTCACCTCGCCGCAGCCAGAGCCATGGGCTGCGCAGGAGTTTTCGCGTGGGATCGAGCGGTGGCCAATGATCGCGCGGACTTGGCCGCTCCGGCGAGCACGCGCTCGAATTTGGAAAAGAACTCGGACACGTCGCCGCAGCTGATCACGAACGGCGGCAGCAGGCGCAGGATGTGTTCGTGGGTGCAATTGATCAGCAGGCCGCGTCGAAGCGCATCCTTCACCAGCGGACCGCCTTCGATCGAAAGGTCGATGCCGACGATCAGTC
>JASHWB010000248.1 GCA_030044295.1 Candidatus Acidiferrales bacterium | reverse complement strand
TTGCTGTTGTGTGTCGTAATCCTCTGGCCGCTCCGGGGCGAACTCATTGCCTCCGTGCGATCAACAGCGCACGCATACTTCATACATGACGAGCCCACGCAGGCTCCCAAGGTCAACATGCGGGTGCTTTACCCAGGCCTGTTGCCCGACTTCTCCAATCTCCACGAGGTGATTGAGGAGAGAGTCTACAGAGACAGATTTTTGCGACTTCGGCTTTGGGCGCCTGTCCTTCTAAATCTCTCCGCGATATGGTTGGCCCTGCCGACCGCTTTTCTGACCAACGGCAAGAACGAATGGGTCCCTGCGCGCATGTACTATCAGTATCGGCGAGCGTTGGCTTGGCCAGTGGTTGGAATCCTTCTGTGGTGGCTCGCAGGGCGTGGCGTCGAGGCACTTGTCGCCGCATTCCAAGGCCTTGTCCGCCCTCGGATCACATCGGCCGAAATAGCGGCGGCCATTCTGATGGCTCTCTCCGGCGTCTTCGGTCTCGTCGCCCCCATCGAAGCAGACGTTCGCAGCGACCTCATGGTGCCGTCGGGGCTCCTTTTAGCAGCTGGCTTGCTGTGGTTTCTGCTCGGAAGCACAATCATCGCATCACGCATAATGCAATGGCGCATCAGGCCACCCGCCCCCAGGCAGTCGGTCGGCTCTTGATCCGAACTCCTGATTAGTCGGCGAACCGGACAAATCAACCATCACTTGAAATGTACGGTAAGCCCGTTTACCAGGACCCAACCGAATCTCTGAACGGATTTCTCATCACGGGCGAGTCGCACATGACACGCTGTGGGTGGCCGGACCCGCGCCACGCCGTGCGGACCCCGACCTAACTCCACTATTTCCAGCGTCCGCGTAGAGGTTCCATACCTGCGGAAGTATACTCACTCTATGCTGCGCTCAGTTTTACTTTGCGTCCTTGGCGCAATCATCGCGATGCCGCTGCAAGCGGCGACCGAATGCTCCGAAGCCGCGATGCAGCACGCCTCCGAAGTTGTGAACAAGGCTCGCGCTAAGCTCTTGGACGCCGCAGTCGACGAAATGGACACGAGCGTTCCACCTGTTGTGCAGGACCACATTGCGGAGATGAAAGATGTTCTGGCTCAATTCGTCAGCCACTACATGGCATGCCAAGCCACCAGCCAGCCCAATGTGAAAGAGATACAGCGGGACCTAGCCACGCCTTTGGACGCTAACAAGCCTCGCGTTAATTTGCCCGCACCGAATCCCGAGCTCGAAGAGCCAGAGAGGCGTGTTTACGGCGCTAACCTCACAATAGACGTGAGGCGAGCGGATGTCGCGGACGATTGGATCGCCATTCAGGTCCGATTCGGCATCATGTGCGGGGAAGACACGATGTTATTGGTTTACGCTCCGCGGGAAGGCGAATGGCGCCAAATCCTTCGCTGGCAAAGTGGGAAGTACCGCGACATTTCGGGTGCATTCGGCGATTTTTTCGGATACGTCGTCATCAGCAAGCCCTTATCTAACGCGCCGGTTGTCGTAGTCGCGCATGGAAGGCCGTGGTGCACTTCGGGATGGAGCGTATTCGATCTCGACGTGCTGGGGGCAGCCAAAGATGCTAACGCGCCCCACGTAGTTCTACACCGAGAGGCGAGTTACAACCGCACAGCCGAACCGCCTGCCGTGCTACGAAAGACATCCTACGGATTTCAGCTTCGAGTCAAGAACATGAGCGTGGCATTCGAGCAGTTGTTCATCCAGCCAGTAATCTATAGCTATGCGATGGACGGCGATCACCTATATCGGGTCCAGCCCGTAGCGATAAACGGCAGAAATTTTGTAGACGTGTGGCTCCAGTCTAGCTGGGCGGACGCTTCGAAATGGTCGTCAGGCAGTAACACTCGAAGCTTGAGAATCGAGCACACGAGATTCGAGGCATTACGGAGGACTGGGAACGTCACCTTCCGTTTTGGTCCCGTGCGCGGCTGCCCTACGGAACCGTCCAGATTCCAAGTCGAACTTGACCCTGATTCAGGCGCGCCTCTCTATTATCGGCTTCGGGAGGGACAGAACTCCTTTACGATGCTGTCGGCGTCGGCAACTCCCGATCCGAGGTGCGACGGCGCTGACCTCATGAAGCGCAATTAGACTGCATCAGACTGCAAACGAATCGCCAGCGATTGGACGTGTACTCGGCTAACCGGACAATTGCACCGCAACAGCCGACCTCAGGGAGGACTCACATCTTCAATGCCTTCGCATTCGATCCAGTCAACGAATAGTAAAGTTCGTCGATAAACGTGTCGGCCTTCACGAATCCTTGCGCCTTGTCCTGCCACGGCGCGAGGATATTTTCCTGCTTCATCTGCTCCACCGTTTTCCCTTCGGCGAGCGCCTTTTGCGCTACGGCCATCGTGTCGTTCAGCATCTTCGTGTACGCGCGCACGTCGTCCATGGTCGCCAGATCGCCATGCCCGGGAATTACCTTCACATCCGCTGGCAACGTTTCCGAGACTTTGTCGCAGGCCGCGATCATGCCTTGAATGCTGCCCCCTGCCACGATGTCGCTGAACGGCAATCCGTACCGCACGAAAATGTCCCCCATGTGGACGACGTTGCTTTTTGTGAAGTAGATCACCGAATCGCCGTCCGTGTGCGCCGCCGGAAAGTGTGTTACGCGAATTTCCTCACCATTGAAATAGATGGACATCTCGTTCTTGTACGTGATCACCGGCAGCGCCGCGGCCGGCTGCGGCGGCGACTGCATTTTCATGCTCCCTCCGCTCCCGCCCGCGCTTCCGTCGGCCAGCCGCTTCCGCAAGTTTTCTTCTGCGATGATCACCGCTCCGCACGATCCGAAGAACACATTCCCGTTCGTGTGATCCCCGTGATAGTGCGTGTTAATCACGTACTTCACCTGCTTGCCCGGCGCCACGGAAGCGAGTGCCGCCAGAATTTTGCCCCCCAGCGGAGCATATTCCGTATCGACCAGCAGGATTCCATCGTCGCCCACCGACGCGGCGATATTCCCGCCGGCGCCCTGCAGCAGGTACACGCTGCCCGCGACCTTCGCGATTTTTACCTGAACCTTTGAGAAATCCTGCTGCTGCGCTAGCGCAAGTCCCGGCGCCAGCAGGAACAGTGTCATCCAAAGTGTTCGCACCTTTCGCACAAATCACCTCGTTTCCATGGAAGCGCCGGGATTCTACCACCGAAGTTCGCTACCAGGCGCTGCCTGGCCCCTCTCCGCGCGTCGTCTCTTCGGAGCCTTTTTCGGCGTTGCGATCTCCGGACGAGCGGAAGCGTCTGCTAGAATGAGACACGGTCTTTTGCGTTCATGATCTCTCTCTTCGGAAAACCCGAACCCACGCTGCTCGAACGGCTAAAGACGTCCGTCACCAAGACTCGGACGGAGCTTTCCGCCCGCGTCGAACAGCTTCTCACCGGCGATCGCCCCGTCGATCCGGAGCTGCTCAAGCAGCTTGAAACCGCCTTGCTGAGCGCCGATATCGGCGTGCGCACCACCAAAGAAGTCCTCGTCGCGCTGCGCCAGCAGGTGAACGAGCACAAGCTCACCGAAGCCGCCTCGCTGAAGCAAGCCCTTAAGGCGCAGCTCGTGAACATCGTCTCCGCTCCGGCAAGCGCCAACGGTCACGGCCCGGGAGCCGCCGCGCCCGCTCCACGCGTCCTTTTCGTTGTCGGCGTCAACGGTACCGGCAAAACCACCACGATCGGCAAGCTCGCCAACCGCCTGAAAAAAGAAGGCGCCAGCGTGCTGCTCTGCGCCGCTGACACTTTCCGCGCCGCGGCCATCGAGCAACTCGAAGTTTGGGGGCGCCGCGCGGGCGTCGAAGTCGTGAAACAGAAGTCCGGCGCCGATCCATCCGCCGTCGTCTTCGATGCGCTGTCCGCCGCCCGCTCTCGCTCGACCGACGTCGTCGTAGTCGACACCGCAGGCCGCTTGCACACAAAATCCAACTTGATGGCCGAGCTCGACAAAATGAAGCGCAGCGCTTCCAAGGTCATTCCCGGCGCTCCGCATGACGTGCTGCTCGTCCTCGATGCCACCACGGGCCAGAATGGGCTCAACCAGGCGCGCGAGTTCTGGAGTCACGCGGGGGTCACCGGCATCGTGCTCACCAAACTCGACGGCACCGCTAAAGGCGGCATCGTCATCGCCATCGCGCGCGAGTTGAACCTGCCGATCCGCTTCGTTGGCATCGGCGAGCAGATCGACGATCTCGTCCCCTTTGACGCTCAAACCTATGTCAACTCGCTCTTCGAATAGCGAGCTTGACGCCTCATGGATGGCGCGCGCCCTCGCGCTGGCCTCGCGTGGCGCGGCGCTTGCGCATCCGAATCCCATCGTGGGCGCGGTGCTGGTGAAGAATGGCCGCGTGATTGGCGAAGGTTTCCATCAGTATGACCGCCGCGATCACGCCGAAATCGTTGCGCTAAAAAAGGCCGGGGCAGCTGCGCGCGGTGCCACTCTCTACGTCACGCTAGAACCTTGCTGCACCCGCGGCCGCACCGGCCCGTGCACGAATGCCGTCATCGACGCCGGTGTGAAGCGTGTGGTCGCCGCAATGCACGATCCTAATCCCGCCGTCGCGGGACGCGGCCTTGCCCAGCTTCGCCGTGCCGGAATTGCCGTGAGCGCGGGCCTCGGTGAAGCCGAGGCGCAGCGCCTCAACGAAGGCTTCGCCAAATGGATTCGCACCGGCCTGCCCTTCGTCACACTAAAAACTGCGCTCACCCTCGATGGCCGCATCGCCTCGCGCAAAGGCAGTACCACGTGGATTACCAGCGAACGTTCGCGCGAATCGGTCCAGCAGTTGCGCCACCAGTCCGACGCGCTACTCACCGGCATTGGCACGGTCCTCATCGACGATCCGCGCATGACCGACCGCACCGCTCTCCCTCGCCGCCGCCGTTTGCTCCGCGCCATCGTCGATTCACATCTGCGCATCCCGCTAAAATCCGAACTTGTAAAATCCGCGCAGGACGATGTGATCGTGTACACGATTCAGCCCCATGACTCGCGAAAAGCGCGAGCCCTCGAACGCGCGGGAATCGATGTCGTCCGCGTACCCGCCTGGCGTGGCGTGCGGGGCCGCCACGGTCGCGTCGATCTACAAACCGTTCTTCGCGACCTCGGCAATCGCCAAACCCTCAACCTCATCCTCGAAGCCGGCGCCGAACTCAACGGCGCGGCCCTCGAAACCGGCATTGTGGACAAGATGATTCTCTTCTATGCTCCCAAAATCATGGGGACTGGCGGTCTTGCGATGGCGCATGTCTCTTCGGACTGGTTCGCGAAATCGCCCATGCTGCAAAATCTCCGCGTGTTCCCCTGCGGGCCAGATTTTGTGCTGGAGGGTTATCTGAACGATGTTTACGGGAATCATCGAACACGTCGGAAAAGTTGAAGCTCTCGATCGCACGGATGGCGGAGGCTCTCTGTGGGTAAATTTCGCCGGCGCGGTCGATTTCGCGCGCGAAACGAAACTCGGCGACAGCATCGCCGTTAACGGCTGCTG